>CAWIUZ010000407.1:0-25850 GCA_963838915.1 uncultured Acidobacteriota bacterium | reverse complement strand
GGTCGTTATCGGTGTGCGATGTCCGCCATGCTTTGAGAACGAGGCTTCGATGCCCGAGATCGAGCTTGACCTCGGACCTCCACCGTAAGGGACGGCGGCACGATTTTCACGTCATCAAGTGCCGATTTCATTTCTCGTCGGAATGCCTCGAGGTAGAAAGTTCCATGGGTCGCGAGCGCTCTGGGCAGGTTGTGGTGACCGACAAACACAGTCCCCGCGTCTCGAATGCTGCATTGCCGAAGACATGATCCGGGTGGGCACTAATTCCTTTGCCCAGGTTGCGGGGCAACTCGCCCCGGCGGTCGTGAACATTAACACCGAAAGCACGGTGCGCGCTTCCCGCCGCCGCTTTCATGCGCCCGACGATTCTCCTTTCGGCGATTTCTTCGACAAGTTTTTCGACTCGCCCGGCGCTCCGCAAGGCGATTTCCGGCAGCAGAGTCTGGGCTCCGGCGTCATTTTAAGTCCCAGCGGCTACATCCTGACAAACTATCACGTGGTCAGCCAGAGCGGGGAAGATAAGCTGGTCGACAAAATTATTGTCTATCTGAGCGGAGACGATGCCACCAAGCACCCAGCCAAGGTTATGGGCTTCGACAGGGAGACCGACCTCGCGATTGTGAAGATCGCCGCGGACCAGCCGCTCGCCGCCGCCTCTTTGGGCGATTCGGACACAATGCGGGTGGGCGACTGGGTGCTGGCGATCGGTAGTCCCTTCGGCCTGGATTCCACCGTAACTGCGGGCATCGTGAGCGCCAAGGGGCGTGACATCGAGGGCGGAGTGGAGGGCCAGTTCAAGCGCTTTATTCAAACCGACGCGGCGATCAATCCCGGCAACAGCGGCGGCCCCCTAGTCAACCTGGCGGGGCAGGTGATTGGGATCAATACGGCGATCGCTACCCAACGCGGCACTTACGACGGCGTGGGCTTTGCGATTCCCTCCAACACGGCGCGAAAAGTTTATAACGCGCTGATCACTTCCGGCAGCGTGCGGCGAGGAGCCATCGGTGTTCAGTTCTATAGCGCCAACAATCCCGCGTTGCTCAGGAGCTTCGGCACGGACCACGGCATCGTCATCAATGTAGTGGAGCCTGGCAGTCCTGCCGAGCGCGCCGGCCTGAAGTACGGAGATGTTATTGTCAACGTCGACGGGAAGCCGATTAGAACCGCTGACCAATTGGTATCGATCGTCTCGGAAACTGAAATCGGCAAGAAGCTCCACATGGAGTACCTGCGCGATGGCAAACGGCTGACGGCCGAGGTGGAAGTGGGCGACCGCAGTAAGATCGTCGCTGAATTTGAGAACGCTCCACCCTCAGCCCAGCCCGCCGGAGCCCGGGAGGAGCAAAGCTCGGGGATTCTCGGCCTGTCTGTAAAGAGTCTAACTCACGACCAGGCGCAGGACCTGACGGACAGACTCCATCTGGACAAGCAGCAAGGTGTGCTGGTTATGAACGTCCAGACCAGCGGATTCGCCGCGGACCTCGGCGTTCACCATGGCGATATCATCCTTAGCATTAACCATCACCCGGTCAATTCAGCCGAGGACTTTGACCGCTTGCAATCTACCTTCAAGTCCGGGACTGATGTGCTCTTGCTGATTGCTCGGGGCAGCGGCCCGCACGCGTATACTACGCTGTTCTTGGCGGACCGCCTGCCATAACCGCTACCTTGGGTCGTGGCGGGTGCATTCCTAACCCCGGCGTAGCGCTGGCGGTTACACGTTGCGGAAAAACTCCCGGACATTGTCATTCTGAGCGAAGCGAAGAATCTCGGCAGTTGTGATTTCAACCAACTACGGAGATCCTTCGTCGCTGCGGCTCCTCGGGATGACACTTTCCCGGCGGCTTTGACGCGATCCTGAAGCTACCTCAGTGCCGCTGGACGATTGGGGCGCTGGCGATGTAGAATGTCACCTGGATCGCCTCTGAGATTTGGAATCTCAGACTTGAGATACCTCTAACTCGCGCTATTCCAGGATCGAGGCAACAGAGTTTGAATTATTGGATGAAGAGATCATTCGCGGCGTGGGCGCTCCTCGCGGTCTTTGTCTCCGTATGGGCGACTCCCCTTTGCGCCGACACTACCGCGCAACAGAAAGCCTCACCGACGAGCCGACAGAAGTCCCAGGCAGTCTCCAAGAACCCCGCGCATAAGACCTCGGCCTCTTCCAGTCAACTCAGCTCTGCCCGACGCCCGGCCAAGCATCGCCCGCCTTCGAAGGCCGCCCTCGTAGCCGCGGCGCGCCGGCGGCGCTCGATGATGCGCCCGGAGTCGGAACGAATTGGAGAGATCCAACAAGCCCTTGTTAAGTCAGGCTATCTGAGTGCGGAGCCTTCCGGCCGCTGGGACGATCAGACGCGCGAGGCCATGCGCCGCTATCAGGCTGATAACGGCTTCCCCGTGACTGGCCTCCCCGAGGCGAAATCTCTGATGAAACTCGGACTGGGTCCTCATCCATTGCCGCCGGAACTTGATTCGACCCACAGCGCCAATGCGGGTGCCGGCGCAGGTAGTACTCCTTCCGACCCCGCTCCCGCCACACCCGATGTTCAACCGAATCCGCCTTCTCCGACGACGGCGCAATTCTAACGGCAGAAGTCGAGTACCGGGCACAAGGTATCAGGTGCCGGGAGAGGGCCGTCAATGTTGGTTGATTTCTGCCCTCTCCCTTGGGGAGAGGGTGGCGAGAGTAGCGAGCCGAGTGAGGGGTTTCTTCCCACAGAACCTCGCAACTTCGGAATTCGGGTTTATTCGAAGTTGACCGTCTTAGCGATCAACTCGAACGCTGCGGCGGGAGAATCGATAAAAGCCTTCAATCTGGCCGCTTGTAGCGCCGGTTGCCAAACTCGGATCGACGCTGAACCGCAACGGAAAGACGTTGTCCGCGTTTTTCCCTAGCGCGGCGTAAAAAGCCTTCCGTTCCTCTTCTCGAACCCCGAAGATTCCACCCCAGAACTGAAAGCGTCTCCCACCCACAAAGATCTGCGGCTGCTGGGTTGCAAGGTCGCCCGGGTTCTGAGCGGGGGTTACGAATCCGTTGTACCGAGTACCGTCGTGCAGCTCAAGGCTTGCCGTGACGAGCAACATACCTTCGGACGGGTTCGCCGGCAGTTTGCCGGTCCTGGGTCGAAACGTCTGTTCGTCTGTGTCGTCGTACCACGGTTCGTCGTAATCCGCCGTGTGGCAGCCGATCCACACAGGATGCCGTTCAAAGTCCGTAGGAATGAGGTCTGCGAATTGCTTTAATTCCGGTCTCGCCATGTTCCTCCGATTGCAGACTCACGATCTGCCCACCTGCGCATTTGCCTACCTGCGTCTAGCTGTCGATCTGCGCCCGCTGCAGCCTGTCGCTGTAATCCACGTAGACCGCTTTCCATTCGGAGTAGAAATCCAGCGCTGCGGTGGCTGCTTCGCGGTGGCCGTTGCCCGTCTGCTTGGTGCCGCCAAATGGCAAGTGAGTTTCGGCGCCGATGGTGGGAGCGTTGACATAGAAGATGCCGGTCTCCATGTCGCGCATGGCCTGAAAGGCCCGGTTAATGTTGCGCGTGTAGATGGACGAGGATAACCCGTAGACGACACCGTTGCCGATTTCAATGGCTGCCTCGAGGCTCGCACAGGGGATGATCGAGACGACCGGACCGAAAATCTCCTCGCGGGAAATTCGCATTTCCGGACTGCAATCGCCGAAAATGGTGGGGGTATAGAAACTGCCGAAATCGTAGTCGCCGCCCGTCAGGCGCTCGCCGCCGCATAGCAGCTTGGCCCCTTCATCCTTGCCGATTTGTACGTACTCCTCGACCGTCTTGAGCTGGCTTTCGTTGATGAGCGGCCCCATCTCGACCGCAGGATCGAGCCCGTTCCCGACCTTCAGCGCACGGGCGCGTGCCACGAACTTCTCGACGAATTCCCTGTAAACGTCCTTATGCACGGCGACGCGGCTGGAAGCGGTGCAGCGCTGCCCGGTGGTGCCAAAGCCGCCCCAGATTGCGCCGTCCACCGCCAGGTCGAGGTTCGCGTCCTCCATTACCATGATGATGTTCTTGCCGCCCATCTCCAGGCAGGAGTGCTTGAAGGTGCCCGCACACGCCTCCGCCACCTTGCGGCCCACCTCGCTCGAGCCCGTGAACGAAACCACCCGCACGTCGTCGTTCGACAGCAGGGCAGTGCCGACCTCAGAACCGCTGCCCGTGACCAGGTTCACCACCCCGCGGGGGACTCCCGCCTCGACCAGCGTCTGGACCAGGTTATAGGTCGAAAGCGGAGTGTCGGTGGCGGGCTTGATCACTGCCGTGTTGCCGCAAATGAGCGCCGGCATGATCTTCCAGGATGGGATGGCCATGGGGAAATTCCAGGGCGTCACGAGCGAGCACACCCCGATCGGGCTGCGTACCCACATGCAGAACTTGTTCGGCAGTTCGGAGGTGGTGGTTTGCCCGAATAGCCGCCGGCCCTCCCCGGCCATGTAATACGTCATGTCGATGGCTTCCTGAACGTCGCCTCGGGTCTCCTCGATGACCTTTCCCATTTCGCGAGTCATTTGCTCGGCATACTCTTCCTTCCTTTCGGCCAGCAGGCGCGCGGCGCGGTAGAGAATCTCGCCGCGCTTGGGAGGCGGGGTCAACCGCCAGGTCTTGTACGCGTCCTTGGCCGCCTGGATGGCGTCTTGCGCGTCATGCCGGCTCGACCTCTGAAACACTCCCACCAACTCGCGCCGGTCGGCCGGATTGTTGTTGTCAAAAGTGAGCCCGCTGGCCGCTTGTACCCATTCACCATTAATGTAGTTCTTGAAGATTTTTGGCGGTGCCATTGTATTGTCCCCCTTTGATTCGAAAACTATACCAGACGCTCGTGAGGGCTTCAACCCCGCCGGGCAGGATCCGGGCAGTGTAGGGGTAGGGCTTGCCCTACCCAGGGCTTGCCCTACCCGCCCCGCTGCGGCGGGGCCGACGGAAATCCGGGGACGGCGAGCCGTCCCCCTACGGCGGTGACGTTATCAACGGATCAGGAGCAGGGCAGTGACTCCGACTTGGAGTGCGGCAGCAGAGCTGCCGCCGTCTTGGCGGAATTCGAAGGCGGCAACTCCGCTGCCGCACTCCAAGGCGTAAGCGCAAATCCATTGCCTCGGTTCTGACGATCCCGCTCCCTGACGGCTGCCATCGCGACCGCGCCATCGCTGGGGTTCGAGGCTCTCTCCAGAAGGGCAGGGAAGAGCCGGAAATTATCCACAGGCGTGTCTGATAATATTTCGTGGTCGGGTTGCGAGTTAACATAATACTTTTTCCACAGAATCCTCGGATATTTCCACAGAAACGGCGGAAGACGGAAAAACGGAAAATAGAAAATAGGACGTTGAAGAGCGAGTCGCGGGATAGCGAAAAGAGCGATTCGGGCGTGTAGCTCTATTTCCCAGTTTCCAGTTTCCAGTTTCTATTTTCCAGTTTCCGCTTTCCGGGTTGCCCACTGCGCGCTGGATATGCTAACTTTAACGCTCATGTCGGCGCGTCGACATAGCCATGCCCCTGCGTGAAACGGAAGCCATCGTTCTAAGAACTTACCGGCTGGCGGAAGCGGACAAGATTGCTTCGCTCTTTACACGCCAGATGGGCCGGTTGCGGGCCGTGGCCACCGGAGCCCGCCGCACCAAGAGCCGTTATGGCGCGGCGCTCGAACCCCTGAGCCACGTTCGGGTGTTCATTTTCGAGCGCGAACATCGCGACTTGCTGCGCATGAATTCCGCGGAATTGATCGAGTCCTTCTTCGATATGCAGAAGGACTACCGGGTGCAGCTGGCTGCCCAATTCCTCGCGGAAGTGGCGGAGCGCATGATTCCGGAGAGAGAGCCTAATGACCGGTTGTTTCGCCTGCTATTGGCCGTCCTCCGCAGCCTGAAGCATTCCGGCGAGGTCACGCGGCCGCTGGTTTACTTTGACTATTGGCTGCTTCGCCTCACGGGCTTTTTGCCTGATTTCGATCGATGCCAGAACTGCGCGCGGGCACTCGGCGAAACCGGCGGATTCTACTTGCCGGGGTCGGAGGGCCTGGTTTGCGACACCTGCCGGAGCGGCAAAGCGGGCCAACGAGTTTCGGTAGCGCCGGCCGTAAGCGCGGGCTGCCAAAAGCCGCTCGAGCGTTGGATCGCGGAGGAGAAAGCCCCGGCGGGCTGCCGCGAAGCACGCCGTTTCTTCGAGGACCTCATCGAAACTCATTCCGAGCGAAAACTCGTGACGCGTGCGATGATGGAAGAGGCGGTGTGAGGCAGGGGTCAGGTGCCAGGTGTCAGGTGTCAGGGGAAGAGATCTGTCAGCCGTCGGCCATCAGCTTTCGGCAGGCAGTACTCAGGCCCGGAGGGCCGACAGGGAGTAGCCCATGGCGTAAGCCATGGGATCAAGGGGTGGCCCTGGGTTCCCCCGGCCCCGGTAGGGGGGGCAGTACTTCCCGCGTGGAGTCTGTCGGGGGTGAGGGTCCGGTCTCGCGACCCACGGCTTGGAAGGTGTGAAGAAATTGCAAACGTGTCATCCTGAGCGCCGCGAAGGATCTCTGCAGTTGTTCGTAAATCGCTGAACCATAAGAAACTGCCGGGATCCTTCGCTTCGCTCAGGATGACAGGCATCGATTTTTTCACCGGTTCTCGCGCCGTGGGCGACTCGCTGCCGGCCGCTCCGCGGGCTCAGTTCTTCAACGAACTCGCGACGGCTGACAGCATAACTAAGCCATTTGATATCAGCTTCTAATTGCAATGATAAAAAGTAACACTTTAAATTCAGCAAACGCTCCGCTCAGCTTTCAGGAGATGATTTTCCGGCTCAGCCAATTCTGGGCCGGGCAGGGATGCGTCGTGGCCCTGCCCTACGATGTCGAGGTGGGCGCGGGCACGATGTCCCCTGAGACGTTCTTTCGCGTCCTGGGGCCGCAGCCTTGGCGTGTGGCTTACGTGCAGCCTTCGCGTCGCCCCGCCGACGGGCGTTACGGAGAGAATCCCAACCGCCTGCTCAAACACACCCAAATGCAGGTCATCCTGAAGCCGCCGCCGGCAAGCGTCCAGGATATGTATCTCGAGAGCCTCGAGGCGATTGGAATCGAAGTCCGCCACCATGATATTCGCTTCGAAGAGGACAATTGGGAGGCGCCGACTCTGGGCGCCTGGGGCATCGGATGGCAGGTGGTGCTGGACGGCCTCGAGGTCTCCCAATTCACCTACTTCCAGCAGTCCGGCGGATTCGACTTAGAGCCGATCAGCGTTGAACTAACCTATGGCCTCGAACGCATCACTGCTTTCCTCCAAAATGTCGAAGACGTGTACCATATCCGCTGGAACGAATCCGTCACCTACGGGGACATGCGCCGGGCGGAGGAGTTGGAGTTGTCGGTCTACGATTTCGAGGCCGCCGACCCGGAGACTTCGAGGAAGGTCCTGGACCTTTATGAGGGCGAGGCCGTTCGCCTGCTGGGGGAGTATCGAAAATCGAAAATCGCCGATCGCAAGAAAAGTGATCGTGAAGTGCTGCAGTCAGATACAATGGGTTCATCAAGTAATGCTTTAAGCGTCGTCGGAGAGTCCAGCTCGAATGTCGAACCTCGAGTTTCGAATCTCGGCCCTCTCGATCGTTTTCCGCTCCGCAAGGTCTACGACCTCACTTTGAAGTGCTCCCACCTGTTTAATATCCTCGACGCGCGGGGGGCCATCAGCGTGACTGAGCGCGTGGCGCTGATCGCTCGTGTCCGCAAGCTGGCCTGCGCTGTCGCCGCCATCTACGTCGAGCGCCAAGCGGCGCAGGAGGTGACGGCGTGAGAGAAGCCAATGTCGAAGCCGGTAAACAGGACACCCTTCCGTTGCTCCTTGAGATCGGTTGCGAGGAGATCCCGGCGCGTTTCCTGCGGGATGCGGAAAGGGGTTTGGGCGAGCTCGTCCAAGAGGCCATCAGCGAGGCGCGATTGCTGCCTGATCCGAGCGTAGGGGCGGTTCGCGAACCGCCCCTACAAACATACTCGACGCCCCGGCGCCTTGTCGTTCATGTCCCGGCCATGCTGACACGACAGCCGGACAGGGTTGAAGAAATCCTCGGTCCGCCTGTCAAGGTTGCCGTCAATGCGGAGGGTAAGTATACGCGGGCAGCCGAGAGCTTTGCCCAGAAGAACTCGGCGCGCCTTGAGGATTTGGCTCGCACCACTACCCCGAAAGGCGAATACCTGGCGCTTCGGAAAACCACCCAGGGTCGAGATGCCTCGGCAGTCCTGGCGGAGATATTGCCGGCCGCCATCCTGCACTTGGGGTTTCCCAAGAGTATGTATTGGATTGAGAAGTCCGGCCCGCGATTCGTGCGGCCCATTCGCTGGGTGCTGGCAGTCCTTGGAGAAGGGAAGCAGGCTGAAGCGGTGAACTTCGAAGTCCTGGGCGTCCGCTCCGGCGATTTCACTTTCGGCCACCGAGTGTACAGCAAGGGCCCCATCACCGTGAACGGCTTCTCCGATTACGGCGCCGAGCTGCGCCGGGCGTTTGTGGAGTTCGACCCGGAGCAGCGCCGCCAGACGCTCCGTACAAAGACTAAAGTGTTACTTGAAGATTCTCTGATTCTGATTGAGGACGCTGATCTTGAAGAATGGCTGGTCAACTCTACCGAATGGCCTTCGGCGATTCGTGGTGGCTTTGACGAGCGCTTTCTCCATCTGCCGCGCGAGATCCTGATCACCGTGATGCGCGACCACCAGAAATACTTTGCCGTAGAAAACCTTCAAGGAAAACTTGAACCTTATTTCGTTGCAGTCCTCAACGTCGATTCCGACGAGCGCGGCCTGATCTGCCAGGGGCACGAGCGGGTTCTCCGGGCGCGCTTCAGCGACGCCGTGTTTTTCTGGGATGCGGACCAGCGGATGCCCCTGCGCGACAGAATGGCGCGCCTCGAGAAGGTCACCTATCAGGCGGAGCTGGGCAGTTATGCCGACAAGGTCCGGCGCATGCGTGCCATCGCAGCGCGTCTCTCGGAAAAACTCGAAGTTCAAGGAATTCTCGAAGCAGGGCAGCGCGAGCAGGTGCTGCGGGCGGTAGAACTCTCGAAATGCGACCTGACCACCCAGATGGTGCAGGAGTTTGCGGAACTGCAAGGTGTGGTGGGCGGGCTTTACGCAAAAGCTCAAGGAGAACTTGAAGGCGTAGCCACGGCGATTTACGACCACTACCTGCCGCAGGGAGTGGAAGAGAAGTGTCCACGGACCGCGGTTGGGGCTCTGGTATCGCTGGCCGACAAACTCGATGCGGTCGTGGCCGGATTCGCCGTCGGTAACGGGCCAACCGGCTCGAGTGACCCTTTTGCGATCCGCCGGCAAGCCAACGGAGTTATTAAAGTATTGCTTGAGATATCGGCGTCTATTGACCTGGATTCAGAAATAGTACTTGAATTAGCTGCGCTGCGTGAAAAGCTGGCTTTTGAGTCCGTTGAAGTCGCCGAGGCGGTTCGCAAATTCGTGCGCGAACGCCTGACCTTCCATCTCGAGACGGTTGTTGGCTTGCGCTACGACACGATTCGCGCCGCCATGGGCGCTCGTCAGTCTGTGCACGAGCCTGCCCAGGTCATGGTGCGAGCCAAGGCGATTGAGCGAATCCGTTCGAGCGACGACTTCCTCAGCCTTTCGCAATCAGCCAAACGCATTCGCAACATTTTGAGCAAGTCGGCCCAGGCGTCAGATTTCGAAGGCCGGGGGTTCGACCCAGAGCGCCTTGAGGCAGGGCCGGAGCAGGACCTGTACTCAGCCTACGAGCGAGTTCGCGAGGAGGCGGCCGAGAAGCGCGCAGCGGGGGACCTGCACGCTGCACTTGAGTGCATCGCTTCGTTGCGCGCGCCCGTGGACCTCTTTTTCGACAAAGTCCTGGTGATGGCGGAGGATCCGGAGGTGCGCAGAAACCGGCTGCAGTTATTGATTGCCCTGGATCGGCTTTTCACCGAAGATGCGGACCTGTCGCAGATCGAGAAGGCCAATGTCGACGCGCCGACATCCGCCCCCGCGGCACGGTAATCGATGGCCTGGAGATGCCAATCTGCGACTGGCTTGTGCGCGACTAACCTCTTGTGGCATGTTGATCAGTGGGATGAGGGAGTAGACATGAAGCTACGACTGCTCGTCGAATTCGACCCTGAGACAAAGCGCTGGTCAGCAGTGTTCCCGGAACTGCCTGGCTGCGCTTCTGCGGGCGATACGGAAGAGGAAGCGGTACGCAACGCTAAGGAAGCGCTGGAACTGTGGTTTGAACCTTCCGAAATCAAACCTGCTGAGGGCGCGAAGCTTTTCGAAGTGTCGCTCCCATGAGTCCCCACTTTCCCCATGCGATCCTTCAGCAGTGTCCTAACTGAGCGTTGGCCGGTGTCTCAAGATCGCAAGGGGTATTCGCCTGCAACGCATAGCCCCGTAGGGGCGGCCTAGCAAAGCCCGGGCCAAACAGCCCATAGGCGTTAACCTAATGGCTCAGCTGGCGCTACGTAGCACTCGCTGGCCGCTTCCAGAGGCCCGGAGGGCCGACAGAGAGTAGCCCATGGCGTAAGCCGTGGGATTGAGGAGCGGCCCCGGGTTGTCTCAGCCCCGGAGGGGCGACAGATCCCCCGGCACTGTCTCTGTCGCCCCTCCGGGGCTGCGGATATGAACGCCGTGCGGGGGGTCCCACGGCTCACGCCGTGGGCTACTTTCTGGCGCCGCTCCGCGGCTCTGGTAGCCCTCGCGTCCTTAGGCTAACGCTTATGCGCCGTTGGCCTGGGGCTGTCCTAGGCCGCCCCTTCGGGGCTGAGGCGCCAGCGACGATGACCGAGCACATTTAGAACACCATCGATCCTTCTTCTCCATTGCAAAATCTCAGCAAATGCGCCAAAATCTTGGGTCGCTCAGCCGCGATGCAAACGCTTAGGGCTCTCGATCAAGCTTCAGTGAGCTTATATCTGAATGCTGAAAATAGGGAGCGGAAGGCTGAGAGCTGAGGACTAAGAACTGATAACTGAAATCTGAAAAACTCAAAGGAGTACTCATGGAAAAATACGTATATTTCTTCGGGGACGGGAAGGCAGACGGCAACGGCGCCATGAAAGACGTCCTGGGCGGCAAGGGAGCCGGCCTGGCGGAAATGACCAACGCGGGGCTGCCTGTTCCTCCCGGCTTCACAATTGCCACCTCGGGCTGTCGTCTCTACTTCCAGAACGGGAACAAGACGCCCGGCGACATCCTGACCCAGAAAGATGAAGCGCTGGCCAGACTCGAGAGCCTGCTGGGACAGAAACTCGGCGAAAAGAAGAATCCGCTTCTGGTGTCGGTGCGTTCTGGGGCCAAGTTTTCGATGCCCGGCATGATGGACACGATCCTGAATCTGGGAATGAACGATGAAGTGGCGGAAGTGATCGCCGAAAAAACCAGCAACCCTCGCTTCGCCTACGACAGCTACCGCCGGTTCATCCAGATGTTCGGCAACGTGGTGATGGAAATCCCCAAAGAGAAGTTCGAGCACGTCTTCGACGGCCAGAAGAAGAAAAAGAAGGTGAAGCTCGACACGGCGCTTACCGCTGACGATCTGAAGCAGGTGATCGCAGATTACAAGAAAGTGGTGCGCAAAGAAGCCGGCAAGGATTTCCCCCAGGACCCGCAAGTGCAGCTCAACATGTCCATCGAGGCCGTGTTCCGCTCCTGGTACAATCCCCGCGCCAAGACTTACCGGCGCTTGAACAAGATTTCCGACGACCTCGGGACCGCCGTCAATGTGCAGACCATGGTGTTCGGCAACATGGGCGACACCTCGGGGACCGGCGTCGGATTCACTCGCAACCCCGCCACCGGCGCCAAGGAATTTTATGGCGAATTCCTGATGAATGCCCAAGGCGAGGACGTGGTCTCAGGAGTTCGCACCCCCATACCCATCAAGGAACTTGAGCAGATCATGCCGGATGTTTACCACCAACTCAGGGAGTTCACGACCAAGCTCGAGCAGCACTACAAAGACGTTCAGGACTTCGAGTTCACGATTCAGGACGGAAAGCTCTACATGCTTCAGACCCGCAACGGGAAGCGCACGGGGCCTGCTGCGGTGCGGATTGCGGTTGAAATGGAGCACGAAGGCCTGCTCACTAAGAAAGAGGCGCTGATGCGGGTGGAACCCGATCAACTCAATCAGTTGTTGCACCCCGTGCTCGACGAATCCAAGGCCTTGAAAGTGCTGGCCACAGGCTTGCCGGCGTCACCCGGCGCCGCAGTAGGGCACGTCGTATTTACCGCCGATGAGGCCGTCGTGGCAGGCAAGACGCAACCGGTGATCCTGGTGCGCGGCGAGACCGTCCCGGACGATATCCACGGCATGGAAGTCGCGGTGGGCATCCTCACCTCCCGTGGTGGCATGACTTCGCACGCCGCCGTCGTAACGCGCGGCATGGGTAAGCCCTGCGTGGCGGGCTGCGGGGCTGCGGAAGTCGACGAAAAGAGCAAACAGCTCAAGATCGGCAGCACGGTCATCAAGGAAGGCGACTGGATTTCGCTGGACGGCTCGACAGGGCGGGTGATCGAAGGCAAGACCAACCTTGTACCGCCGGACCCGAAGAGCGGAGCATTCGCGGAGTTCATGACGTGGGCCGATGAAGCAAGGGAACTCGGTGTGCGCGCTAACGCCGACATCCCACGCGACGCGCTGGCCGCCGTCAACTTCGGCGCCGAGGGCATCGGGCTTTGCCGCACCGAACACATGTTCTTCGCCCAGGAGCGCCTGCCTCATGTGCAGCGCATGATCATGGCGTGCAAGGAGACTGGCGATCCCAAAGAGGCTGCAGGTTACGCCAAGGAACGCCGCGCCGCTCTGGCCAAGCTGCTTCCCATGCAACGCAAGGATTTCTTCGGATTGTTCAAAGCGATGGCTGGACTGCCGGTGACCATCCGGACCCTGGATCCGCCCCTGCACGAATTTCTTCCCAAAAGGGAAGAGCTGATGGTGGAAATCGCGACGCTCGAGGCGTTAAAGAAGAAAGGTCCTAAACTAAGTCAAGCCAAGAAGTTACTGGAAGTAGTTGAATCTTTACATGAATTTAATCCGATGCTCGGCCTGCGCGGTTGCCGGCTGGGAATCATGTACCCCGAGATCACCGAAATGCAGGCGCGGGCTATCTTCGAGGCGGCTTGCGATTGCAAGAAGAAGGGAATTGAAGCAAAACCTGAAGTTATGATTCCGTTGGTTGGCGATGTGAAGGAGCTCGAACTGCAAAAAGAGATCGTGGACCGGGTGGCGGGCGAGGTCTTTGGCAAGAAGGGAGTCAAGGTTGATTACCTCGTGGGCACCATGATCGAGTTGCCCGCCGCGGCTCTCTCGGCCGGAGAGATCGCCCAGCAGGCTGAGTTCTTCAGCTTCGGGACGAACGACCTGACCCAGACAACCTTCGGGCTTTCGCGCGACGATTGCGGCAAGATCATCGCCGCTTACGTGAAGCAGAAGATCTGGCCGGCGGACCCGTTTGCCGTGCTCGACCCGAAGCGCGTGGGCAGGTTGCTCAAACTTGCCACCGCGGAAGGGCGGGCAACTCGCAACAATTTGAAAGTCGGCATCTGCGGCGAGCACGGCGGCGACCCGGCCTCGATCGAGGTCTGCGCCGATGCGGGGTTGAACTACGTGAGCTGTTCGCCTTACCGCGTGCCCATCGCGCGCCTCGCGGCAGCCCAGGCCGCTGTGAGGCGGCAGGAGAAGGGTGCGTATTCAACCGCGTAAGGTTTGCGGGTGTCCGGCGCCAGGCGCCAAGTTTCGGACAGACGCCGTAGGGGCGGCCCTTGTGGCCGCCCTTCGGTGAACGGAATTCGTCACTTCGTCGATGCATTGGATCTTTGGCCAACGTGGTTTGCGGGAGCAAAGACTTACCTTGGATTGACTATAGAAAGTTGCTTATTTACAGTAACTTATTGTTTATATATAATGTAAAACTTTATACAATCTTGACCTGTAGTGTCCTGTCCCAGTGATTCGCAATATAAGTCGAGACGATTCGGCCACGCGTCAGCAGCCCCGTCAGGGGTGGCATAAAGTAGCCCAGGGCGTGAGCCCTGGGTTTGGCGGCCCTCACCCCGTCTGCGGCACCCCTCTCCCGCCCGAGCGGGAGAGGGGACGGGGGTGAGGGAGGGCCTCACGAACCCACGGCTCACGCCGTGGGCTACTCGCTTACGCCCGCTCCGCGGGCTGACATATTCAACGAACTTCTGGGACACGACACTAGCGTTGCGTGAGATAAGCAGGTTTGCTTTTCGGATTTGTCTCAAGTCAGCGTAGCGCCGACCTTGAGGTCGGCAAGTGCTGACCTAATGGTCAGCGCTACAGGTAAAGGCAATTTATGCGCGCAGCACCAGGTGGCACCCTGCGGGGTGCGGCAGCGAAGCTGCCGCCGTTTTGCCTCGGTCACACGGCGGCAGCTTTGCTGCCGCACTCCAAGGCGCTTCGCGCACATTCGACGCTTCCGGTCGCCACCAGGATCGTGGGTGCCTTTCGGCGATGTCGACGCGTCGACATTGCCACGTTGCGTGCCGTTCGCGATGCCCGGATTTGACCCTGCCTGATCTGACGAGGTGATCCATGTCTGAAAAGAAGTCCGAGACCAAGCTAGTTAACCGCCGCAGTTTCATCGGCGCTTCCGGCGCGGCCATCGCCGCCTGGAATGTCGCGCGAAGCGTGCTGAATGGAAAAGAGTCCCGCCTTTTCGCGGCAGGCGGCACCGCCGACCCGGCCGGCACACACTCTTTCGGATACTAGGGCGACCATTTCCTGTTGGATGGGAAGCCGTTTGTTATCATCTCGGGCTCCATGCACTATCCTCGAGTACCGCGTCCCTACTGGCGGGACCGCATGCGCAAAATGCGAGCCTTGGGCCTCAACACGCTCTGCACCTACGTTTTCTGGGACTTGCACGAACCAGAGCGGGGCAAATTCGATTTTACGGGCAATCTCGATGCGGCCGCATACATTCGTATGGCGCAAGAAGAGGGGTTGTGGGTATTGCTGCGGCCCGGCCCTTATATCTGTTCGGAATGGGATTTTGGCGGCCTTCCGCCCTGGCTCCTGTCAACTCCGGGTCTCAAAGTTCGCACCTCGGATGGACGTTTCCTCGAGGCTGCCGCGAAGTACTTGCGCAAGGTGGGGGAACAACTGGCGCCTCTCCAAATCACACGCGGCGGACCCATCATCATGGCGCAGGTCGAGAATGAGTACGGATCTTTCGGCCACGACCACGATTACGTGAAGGCCATTCGAAACGCCATCCGCGACGCCGGTTTCGACGTAACCCTGTACACCTCGGACGGATCCGGCAAGGCAGAACTTGACGGGGGATCGATGCCGGACTCGCCGGCCGCCATCAATTTCGGGCAGGGCGAACAGGAAAAGGAGTTCGCACGGTTCGCGAAGTCCCGGCAAGGTGTGCCGCGCATGTGCGGCGAGTATTGGGACGGCTGGTTTGACCACTGGGGTGAAGAGCATCATGTGACCGCCCCTGAGGAAGCGGCGCAGGGAGTTGAGTGGATGCTGTCGAGGGGAATATCCGTCAACCTCTACATGGTTCACGGCGGCACAAGCTGGGGTTTCATGAGTGGGGCGAACTTTGACGGAAGCTATCAACCGGACATTTCGAGTTACGACTACAACGCGCCGATCGACGAGGCGGGGCGGCCCACGCGGAAGTTCTCCCTGATTCGCGACGTGATCGCGAAACGCTCGCCCGCTGGGACGCGCCTGCCCGACCTGCCCGCTCCGTTGCCCACGATTGAGATTCCGCGCCTGGAATTGAGAGAAGTGGCTGTTCTGGACGGCTTGCTGGGGAAGGCGGTTCCTTCGGACCATCCGCTTCCGATGGAGGCACTGGGTCAGAACTACGGATTCGTTCTTTACCGGTTCGGGGTCAGCAAAGCACTTAAAGGACTACTTGAACTAACGGATGTAAGAGATTATGCAATCGTCTCCCAAGGCGCTCGACGGCTCGGAGTGTTGGATCGCCGCCTGAAGCAGCACGCGCTCGAAGTGGAGCTCGAAGCGGGCGTGCCTCTGGATATTCTGGTGGAGAACATGGGCCGCGTTAATTTCGGTCCGCGGCTGGTAGACGACCGGAAGGGAATTCTCGGGCACGTCACTCTGGCGGGGTCAACCTTGACGGGTTGGGAGAATTATCCGCTGCCGATGACGGATCTTTCGCACTTGCGCTTCGCATCGTCGAATCCGAAAGTGCCCGCATTCTTCCGAGGGCAGCTTCAACTGTCATCCCTGGGCGACACATTCCTTGACATGCAAGGCTGGGGAAAGGGTTATGTGTGGGTGAACGGGCATAACCTGGGCCGCTACTGGAAGATCGGGCCGCAGCAAAGCCTGTTTTTGCCGGCTACGTGGCTCAAGCAGGGAACGAACTCGGTCGTGGTGCTCGATCTCGAGCCTTCCGATCACCGGACGCTCGCCGCGGTGAAAGATCCGATCTGGTTGACGCCGAAGTCGTAGCTCGAGTATTAGCCTGTGAACGATTCCCGCCATACATAAAGTATTAGTTTAAGTGTTGGTTCGCCCACTTGCGGTGCCGCTACCCCTCGGCCCATGGCGCGCATTCGGCCGCGCGGCAATCCAAAAACGGCTCACGCCAAGGCGCCAAGCGCAAAGGACCCCAAGGCCGAGGTCCAGGTCTTCTTTGCGACCCTGGCGTCCTTTGCGACCTCGCGTGAAACAGATTCTCCATCTCACGTTGAACCAGAGGTTTCCGGCGGGCTTGCCGCTGGCCCGAAGTTTGGTTGTGGACGGCGCCCGGGCCGGAACGGCGTCTGGTACAGTTATTTGAAAGCATCGAGCCTTCAGTTCCTCGGAATATCTTTCCCCGCCCATGCAACTTTCAGTCCCAACTTGCATCCTAATGGCTGAGTGGCGAAAGGCTGTTGTGTGTCAAGCACAGGTGGAGACGATTTCCCTTGTGCCATGTGGCGATCAAGTGGGCGCGGGTTTCGGCCGCAAATGGAATACTGACGCGCGAGCAAAAGCGGTGAACTTGCGAGGCGAGGGTGATATAATCGGGACGAATTATCGGTTAGGGGTGAATCCATGAGCAGATCGCGAACACAAGTCATAGCGCTTCTGGCAATGCTCTGTATTGCCGCTCTCCCTTTGCGCGCCGGCGACGACAAGAAAGACGACGTCGACGAAATAGGCAACCGGAAAGTTGCGCACAAGAGCATCATTTCCGAGGAAAAGGAAATTGCCATCGGCAAGCAATACAGCGTGGAAATTGAGCGTTCCGCGAAGCTGATGACGGACCCCGTCGTCAACGAGTACGTCAACCGGGTGGCGCAGAACGTGGCGCGCAATTCCGACCTCAAGATTCCGCTCACGGTGAAGATCATCGACGATCCTACAATCAACGCCTTCGCGCTGCCGGGCGGCTTTCTGTATGTGAACACCGGCCTGCTGCAGGCTGCGGAAGAGGAAGACCAGGTGGCCGGGGTGGTGGCCCACGAAATCGCGCACGTCGCCGCGCGCCACTGGGCAAGCCAGATGACCAAGGCGACCATTCTGCAATTCGCCATGATACCGCTCATGTTCGTCCCCATGTCCTATCCGGTGTATATGGGCGTGATGGAAGCGTACATGAATGGCGTGCCGCTGGCCTTTCTGAAGTTCAATCGAGGCGCTGAGGCGGAGGCAGACTACCTTGGAATCCAGTACATGTACAAGGCGGGGTACGACCCAAACTCCTATGTGGCTTTCTTCGGCAAGGTCATGGACGAGGAGCGGCGAATGCCCGGGAGCATGCCCCAGGTCTTTATGGACCACCCGCCCACGGGCGATCGAATCATCAAGAGCGAAGAGGAGATCAAGGAGATTCTGCCCAAGAAGGAGCAGTACCTGGTTTCAACATCGGAGTTTGACGATGTCAAGGCGCGCCTGCAACAGGTGATCAGCAACCGCAAGAAGCTGAAGCCTGGCGAGACCGGCGGACCGACGCTGCGCAAGCGGCAGCCCAGCGACCAGACATCCGCTCCGACCCAGACCGCTGGGCAGGGGCAGGGTTCGGGCAGCAGCGGTGGCGATGAGCAGCCGCCAGTGCTCAAGCGGCGCACTGACTCTTCTTCCGACTCGGGTTCAAGTACTACTTCAAGCCCAAGCTCTACTTCAGGCACGACGACGACCAGTCCGAGCTCGACGCCTAATTCAACTCCCAGCTCGACTCCGCCATCCGCATCGACTCAGACGGCAGGGCAGAGTTCAGGCAACAGCACTGGGGATGATTCGGCACCGGTGCTCAAGCGGCGCAGCGACTCCTCTTCGGACTCGGGTTCAAGCACTACTTCAAGTCCAAGTTCGACCCCTAATTCGAGTCCAAGTTCGACTCCGCCCCCGAATCAGACCTCCAACTCGGGTCCGAATCCCAACTAGAGTTTTTCCTCTCCGCATCAGGGATGGCCGCCCGCAAGCGTGGGCGGCCATTCTTGTTTATGGCGCAGGAGGCGACACGATGATCGCTCTCCCATTCCCGTTTTGAAGATCCGTGTCATTCCGAGCGGAGCGAGGAATCCCGCCGTGACCTTTACTCGTCGGATCGCCTAGAGCAGAGCGAGATTCCTCGCTCCGTTCGGAATGACAGGGTTGTCCTTTGGGTTATGTAAGCCGTGATCGACGAAAGCGATTTCTCAGAAATGGGGCGGGGCTGGCGGGGGAGCTATCCCGAGCTTTCGCAACTCCTCGGAATAGTATTTTCGGTAGAGGATTTCCCATTCTCCCCCGCCTTCGATTATGGTCCGCTTCTGGGAGGCGATGCGGCCTTTCACAATCTCGTCAATCTTCTCTTCTTCATGCATGAGATCGGTGAGGATCTTGACGATTTGCACGCGGATCGTATTGGGCTCGTCGTAGATTTCTACCTCATCCAGAGCCTCGATGGCGGCTACGACCTGGTGTGAAACCTGAACGATTTTTTCGTGAGTCATCTTCATAGTCGCTCGAGTGCCCACCTCAGAGAATGACCTTGCGCTGGCGCACCAACTCCTTTTTGATCGCTTTGAAGGCGTCTTCGTAACTGGCGCCCAACTCTTTCATCTGGTTACCGTGCTCCTCCAGGATTTTTCGAACTTCGTCGTTAATGCGATCCTCGACGCTCAACTCTTCCAGCATCACCTGGTTGATGACCTCGATGACATAATCAGGCTGCTCAAAGGTAATCAGCCCGTCATCGGTCAACCGCTTGAGCACCTGCTTGGCCATATACGCGACATACTCGCGCTGAAACTGCATGGATGATGGGTCTCCTTGACGCTTGTGATACGCTAGTGTATATTTCAAAGGATGCAGGTGTCAAGTTTGTGCCGCAGGTAGTGTCCTAAATTCACTCGCAGCGCCGACCTTCGGGCCAGTCCTTGCCGGCTTGAAGATTGGGGCTGCGCTGAAATCAGTGCAGTACCGTGCTGCGGGCCCTGCGCTGACTTGGACTGGGCGGGGCGGTTAGCTCAGTTGGTTAGAGCGTCTGCCTTACAAGCAGAAGGTCGCCCGTTCGAGCCGGGCACCGCCCACCAAAAGAATTGGTTCATTGGATCATTGAGTCATCGGTCCATTGAACTACAACCAGGCTTCGGCCTGACAATGAATCAATGGCACAATGACTCAATGAATCAGTTTTTAGGGGACGTAGTTCAGCTGGTTAGAACGCATGCCTGTCACGCATGAGGTCGCGGGTTCGAGCCCCGTCGTCCCCGCCAGCTAAATCCTTCTGATCCAATCTCCCGTCGTCTGCCATAGCCTGGAAAATTAGCGCAACTGTGCGACAAATGTGCGAAAAATCGGTTAATTTGGTCGTGCTGTGCTAAAAGTCTCGTGGTGCTCATTAGCGTGGCGGTCTAGCCGCGCCAGAGACTCCCGCATCATGTTCAGCTTGGCTTGGCTGTAACGCTTGAAAACCTTCGAGTCGCCTTGCCTGAGCATCTGGGTGACGAAACGATCGGCCACTCCGCCTGCGCTGAGTCGCGTAGCGAACGTGTGACGGAGTTCGTAAAGCGAGAAGTATGCCACGCCAGCCCGCCTTAGGGTTTTCACCCAGGGCTTCCGCAATGCCGTGAGGTAAGGCTTCCTGGCTCGTGGATTGGGCGACGGGAACAGGTACTCTGACCCCGGAGTCGCGTCGATCTGAGCTTTGAAGGCTTGCTGAGCGAGTTCGGTCATCGGCATATCAGCGACTCCACTGGGTGTCTTGGAGTCAGGGATATGGACCAGCGAGTTTTCCAGATCAATCTTGGACTTTTGCATCGGCATCAGTTCCTTGACTGGACGAAGGCCCATCTCGGTCATGATGACGATGACATTCCTTAGATATCCTGGGGCGTTGAACTCGATTTTCGCCTGCTCGCTAGCTGTCATGTAATGCGGCTTGCGGGTCGAGTGAGTGACGGAGACCGGAAACTCGACGGAGTTGCAGGGATTGGCCGCCAACCGTCGCTGATTGATTCCGACGTTGAGAATTCGCGTCAGAACACGAAACTCTTGGTGAACGGTTGAGGGTTTCAATTGTCCGCCGTCGCGAACTCCCAATTTGGTTCGTATTTTTCGGCGGGCAGTTAGCCTACCTCGAAGGTAGTCCTCGATTGCCTCTGGCGTTATATCCGAGAGCAGAATGTCACCAAAGGCGGGACCCAACTGCTTTAAGGCGTTCAGGTTTTGGGCATGAGTGTTCTCCGATCGGAAAGGTGGTTTCGACCACCTCTCCAGGAACCAATTTGCTAGTTCACTAAAAGTAAGATTCTTGCCTGAGAGGACGATGGGCAAACGCCCATCGTCACGTGCGTCGAGCCGCGCGCGAAGAAAACGGTCGCCCTCTTGTCTGTCGATGGTTTCAGCGGACTCTCTCACAATCTTGCCTTCACGGTTTGGGTAGCGAATCCACCAAAACACTGAACCCTCACGAGTGAAAACAGTTCCCTCGTTCTTGCGTCGCCTTCCCTTTTTACCCATTGATTCCTCCATTCACAATGAACTGGCGCCGCCACTTTTCAAGTTCAGCGAGGCTGAACCGGATCGAGCGGCCCATCATTCGGAAATGGGGAATCTGCTTTCGCTCAACGTAAGCATACACTAGCGAAGGACTGACACCAAGAAAGCGTGCTGCTGTCTTTACATCTACGGGTACTTCAAAGCCCTGGATCTCACTCCCACTAGCCGGCTGGGGAATGGCTGGACTTTCTTGGGCGGCGTGCATAAAGATGACTCCTCTGAGATCGCAAGCCTAATGCTGGTCTTCGGTTTGCCGGCCAGCTGTGTAACTAATTTAGGTCCTAAACCTTCAACTTCAGCTTTGGCATTCGCCTTCTTTGATGGACGGTTACATAGTCCCTCGATATTGGCCCTTCCGGGCCACCCAATCCGCATGCCTTTGGCTGGATGGGTTCGATTATGACGGCGGCTCCGTGGAAGAGTGTTTCAACGTCGAGGGCATTGTCGTAGCAGGTACCGATGATCGCGTTCGCTCCCATAGTTTCAGCGTGTTGGAGCAGTTCATCGAATGTGGCACCACACGCAGTCCCTTTGTAGCCGGTTATTTGCGCCTCTTCCGGCGCCAGAGCTTTCTAAGCAGCGATATCCAAAGAATTCTTGACATGATTCCTCCTATCGGCGGGGCTGAACATCCGTCTCGCGGGTGGCCGGCTTTTCTGGCGGTGTCATGCCCAAGTGTGTCATTGCCTTTTTCACAGTATGCTCGGCGTAGTAGTGCGGTTGAGCTTTCGCCGTTATCAACTTGCCGGCACGATCGGAGCGGTCCTGGCTCCGGTAGTTTTCCATGTCCTTGATAATCTTCTGGGGATCCTCACCGGCCTGGAGCTTCCGGATCGCGTACCTCCAGTCGCGCTCCGACTGGCTCAACGGCTCACCCTCCGATCGCCGCTGTGTCGCGACTGGACCTGACTGGGTGCGCTCGAGGTCCTCGGTCCGGACCCTAAAGTCCTCTGGGCGGTACACGTGGTCGGCGGGTACTTGTCGTGCCACGGTCACCTGGAAGTCCTGGGCATATTTCTTGCTGTTGAACCCCGGCAGCCGGAAGATGCGGGTTGAGTCGGTTGCTGCGGGATCGCCACCGAAGCGTTGTGCAAGAGTGCGCAGCGCCGCCTCGGCCTCGACCTGGCCAAAACCCTCTACTCGCCAGATCACCTGATACTTCCCGGGCGAAGTGTTGAGAACGTAATTAGGCGCCGGAACCGCGCTGTCGTCCCGAATGGCTTCGAGCTTGCGCGCACCGTCCTGGTCCAGGTCGAGATAGAGGTGCCGCACTATCTTCAAGTCTCCCTTCGTCCTCCCGCGGGCGTGCTCCTTAAACGTATTGAGACTCATGTAGACGTCCGAGCCCGTGGCATTCAGGTGGCGCAGCCAACGTTGGTAGTCGGGGCTGGCAATATTCTTCGCGGGACTGATGCGCTGCACGACCTCGCCACTCTTTCGATTGAGCGCGACAACGGCGAGCCAATCGTCCGGCTTAAAATTCTCGTTGATGTAGCTGCGCACGGACTCTTCAGCGGCGCGAATCCGCTCGGAAAGCGTAGGAGTCGGATCCGGGTGCGTATCGTTCGAAGCCTCCAAGTCGGGTTTGCGGGGCTCAACTCCGAACTCTCTCTTAAAGTCCTGCTTCTATTGGTCTGAAGGAGAGAGGTCGAGAGACGAGGCGGTATTCTCATCTTCAATCAAGTGTCGTGCGTAAGCCCGAACATCGCAGCCCGGATTGAGGCGGATGAAGTCGCTTTCGAGTGCAACGTGTTCTTCGATCTGGTCTTCCGGTACACCGCGCTCGAGCTCCTGGCGGATGAGGGCACGGTCGCGTTCCTCGCTTTCGTATTGGGCGCGGAAATTGTCGCTGGCATCTGGACTCATGCTTCCTCCTTGCGAGCGAATACCGGTGTGAGGCTGTAGAGATCGGTATCGAGGTTGTACTTCTGTACTTGCAGTATTTCGGAGACGAAGCGGCGCCCTGGCCGGCGCTCGATATGGACGATCAGGTTGAGCGAGTCAGCGATGTTGCTCTTGATGGCGCGGTAGGGCAGCTCCATCTCGCTCTGGAGCACGCAGGTGGTAAACCGGCTGAGCGCCTGGGCGGCGGAGTTGGCGTGGACGGTGGAGAGCGTGCCGGAGTGCCCGGTGTTGAGAAGTTGCAGTAAATCGAAGGCCTCGCCACCGCGAATCTCTCCGAGGATGATGCGATCCGGGCGGTGCCGGAGGCTCGCCTTCAGGAGCTCGCGAATGGTGACGGCAGGCAGGCTGCCGTCAGCCGCTCTGGCTTCAAAGCGGACCAGGTTGGGGGCGCGTACCTGAATCTCCGCGGTGTCCTCGATGACGAGGATGCGCTCGTCTTTGGGGATGAAGTTCGCGAGGATGCTGAGGAGAGTGGTCTTCCCAGTCCCGGTGCCGCCCGAGATCAGGATGTTCTGGCGGTCGAGCACGGCCTTTACCAGCAGATCGGCCGCCTCCCTGGTAATGGATCCCACCGAGATGAGCTCGGGAAGGCCGAAGTTTGGGGCATTGAACTTGCGGATCGTCAGCGTCACTCCCGTGAGACTGCAGGGCGGGATGACGGCCGCCACGCGCGAGTCGTCAGGCAAACGCGAGTCGAGGATCGGCTTCTCGTCGGAGATGTCGCTCCCAAGGCGCCGCGCCACATTCTTCACCGCTACCAGGAGAGACTTGGGGTTAAGGGTGACGGGGACCGGTTCGAGAAATCCTCGGCGTTCGACGAAGATGTGCTCGGGGCCGTTAACCATGATCTCGCTCACCTCGGGATCGAGAATGAAGGGTTCGATCGGCCGCAGGAACGGCAGAATCATTTCGAACCCAGCTCCCCGCCCAGTTCTCCCTCCTCCAGTTGCCGGAAGTAGCTCTTGTTCGCGTCCAGGAAGCACGGCTTGAGGTACATGAGCGTCGGGGGCAGGGGGTTGAAGCCGTCGTAGGCGAGCGTGATCGTCTGGGCATTCCTGAGCTCCGTGAAGGTCTTCGTGTCGAAGCGGAAGTCGCTCTGGGTGTTGTAGCTCTTGGAAGTCGTGACATTGGCCTTGTGGGCCACGGATTTGCCCGTCCAAAGGCTCACCCGGGCGTCGTGGCCGCTCTCCGAGATGTTGTAGTTCACCTTCCACTGGTCCTCCTTGCCGCATAGTTCGCTGGCGGTCTTGGCAGAGAATCCATCGGTCTGCGTCAGAAAAATCTTAGTCCGGAACGCTTGCAGCACCGTGCGCCAGGTTTCCCCCGGCAGCGCATCGTGCAACGAGCTGATGCTCTGCGTCGCAATGATCGGAATGCAGCGAGGCTCACGAGAAAGAGCGAGAAACTTCTCATCGCCATTGGGATCGTTCTGTCCCGCGGTGGCGAACTCGTGGTACTCGTCACAGATGAAAAACACCTGCCGCCAGTAGCGTTCGGGATCCTTCTTGATTTTGGGAATCCGGTTCAGCACCGCCCGCTGGAAGTCGAGCTTCATCATGCAACCGATGGCTCGGGCCAATCCGGAGTTTAGGCTCACCGGGAAGTCGATGGCGCAGACTTTTCCTTGCTCGATCAGTTCGCCCAAGGGTGGCAGCGGGCGGCCATAGCGCCCGTCGGCATTGAGTTTCGGGTCGTAGCACTCCTTGGGCGGGCAAAACGTACGCTTCACCAGCGGATTGTCGTCGAACAGGGAAAGGAAAACCGAGATGCCCTCGACAATGGAGGTACGCAACTTGTTCTCGATGGCGAGCCAGTCATACTGATACCAGCGTTTGACGGCGTCGAGAATCTCGCGCTTCATCGGATCGGCGGCGTCAGGTGAGTTTTCGCCCTGGCACTCGTACTCGATCTCGGCGTCGGCAAGAGCCTTCTCAAGGAGGCGCGAAGGAGGAGCTTTGTAGGTAGTGGCCGGATCGTCCGGCTGGAAACCAAAAGCTTCGAGTTCCGGATGGGCAAGGAAGGCACTCTTCGGGATCACAAGATACTGCCTGCCCTGGATCAGCTCCTCGGCTTCGAGAATGCGTTTCCGCAGTAACTCTCGGTTGATGGCGCACTCGTACACGTCGAACAGAGTGACGTAGTCGTAAGCAACCTTGTGGAGCTGGATGATGAACTTGACGAGATTCGTGTACGCCTGCTGCCAGAACGGCTCCTTGCCCCTGCCGAAAAGATTGTTCAGCAGGCTGGCGATGTTATAGGCCAGCGCGTAAGCGTCCAGATCGTTGTAGAGCGGGTTGTAGCGGTAGTCGTCCGTGCAGGCTGACCTCGGTGTAGTCTTCGTGAGCTTTCGGCAAGGCTGCGTTAATTGAGGCGCTGACGGCAGGATACCGAGGGGTAGCAGCAACGCCGAGCCTGATTAGTGATCTGGGCTGGTCATCTATGACGGCGAGTGGTGGGCGGTTGCAGTCTTTCGAGTTGAGCGAAACTTCTTTTGCAGTTGCTGGTTCACGGCAGTGAGTGAGAACGCTTCAGGGTCAAAAGGACCTCGCCATCGCAGCACGTTTTCGTGCTCTTCGTGTCCAGGATCAGCTATCGTCTCCAAGTAATCTGTATAACCGGACGATCCCCCCCCATCTTCGGGTGGGGTGCGGCGTTCTCCTGCGAGACAGCAGGGATAGGCCCCTTCCGGATCCGGGAGAACGATGGCTTCCAGTTGCAGATCGTGCCGCCAGCTATCACCAAAGTCGTACAAGTACCCAAAGTGGGTTCCTACTCGCGGGACGGCTTCCTTCAGCCGCACGCGTCTTTCGTCAATAACTTTGCGCTCGTACAGATCATCCTCGGGGTCGGGCACGCTATAAATTCGGCGGCCGATGGAGAACTCGTGGAGGTGATAATCTTCCCAACCCATGATAATTTGCAGGGTACGGTGCAGTTCGGCCAGAGTTGCATC
>CAWIUZ010000406.1:0-40871 GCA_963838915.1 uncultured Acidobacteriota bacterium | reverse complement strand
TAGCGCGTAGAGCCATGCCGTGGTAGTGTCAATGCGTCCCGAGAATTTCACCCCGTGTGCATCCAGTTCCTTCAGCAGGGTGGTCTCCTCCATGCCCGGCAGGCGTGAGGCCTTTACCATGTGCGCCGGGGCCGGCTGGCCCGAGTTCGGTTTCTCCTCTTTCAGGACTCCCAGCAAGGTCTTTTCCGATATCTGGACCTCGGCCATATGTCCGGCGCGGACCTCGGCCAGAAAATCGCTGTAGGGCACTTCCTTTGGGCCGAAGCCGCCGATGGCCCTGTTGAAGATGTACAGCAGCGCCAACGCCGCCAGCACGTTCGCCAACGTAAATACCCACTGATTCTTTTTGCTTTTCTCCATGTTCGACCTCCAAATTGATGATCATTCGCGGTTCACTGCTTGGGCGTGCTGAAATCGACCTTAGGCGCTACCCGCGCGCCTTCCGAAGCTGCGAAGTAATCGTTGTTTCGCTGGAACCCACCCCAGCCGGCAAAAATGTCGTTCGGAAATAAGCCGATGTAGGTGTTGTAATCCTGCAGGGCCTCGTTGTACCGGCGACGCTCCACGGCAATGCGGTTTTCAGTTCCCGCCAGCTCGTCTTGAAGTGCGCGGAAGTTCTGATCGGATTTGAGATTGGGATAGTTCTCGACGATGGCCAGCAGCCGGCCGACGGCGCCATCCAATTGGCCATTCGCGGCGATCTTCTCGCCGGGCGTCCGGGCGTTCAGCAGACCGGTGCGGGCATTGGCGATATCCCCGAATACCTTCTGTTCCTGCTGCGCGTACCCTTTCACCGTCGCCACGAGATTGGGAATTAAGTCCGCACGGCGCTGAAGCACGACATCAACCTGCGCCCAGGCTTGTTTGATCGCTTCGTTTTTGCGCACCATCTCGTTGCGGCTGGTGACGTAAGCTCCTCCCACAATCAGGCAGATCAGGGCCAGCACTCCGAGCACAGTCAGTAGAATCCTCATATTGGTTCGCCCCTCTCAACGGAAAGCAAGTTGGTTCCCATCGCCTGCTCCAATCTTGTAACGAGCCTTCCCAGTGGCTGATCTGCGTTCATGGTCGTTGCTCCCTAAGCATGCTTTGAGGGATTGCTCACCAGCTTCCGCCGGCACCGCCCCCGCCCGAGGAACCTCCGCCGAATCCTCCGCCGCCGCCAAATCCGCCCCCGCCCCATTTGCCGGATCCTCCCCGACCTCCGCCCCCAAGAAACAAGGAAAACAGGAACCAAGGGCCGAAGACCGCGAAGAGGATCCCCGCCACCACCAGAATGAGGAGAATACCGAGTATCTCCCCCGTTGTTACGTGCGACTCCTGTCCCTCGCTTTGATCACCGGAAGGAGGGGCGGGAGGAGACTGGGGCAGACTATCCAGGGAAACATGACTGTCCTGCGCTATCACCTTCGCGATCTGGCTCACGATCTGTACGGCAGCACGGTTGTAATCGCCCTGCCGCAACAGCGGGACCATATCGCGGCCAAAGCCACCTACTTTGCCGTCGGGAAGAATAGGCTCGAGTCCGTATCCAACTTCTGTCCAATATTTGTGATCGTCGACCGCAAGCAGCACCATCACGCCTCGGTCTGTTCCCTTGTAGCCCACGCCCCACTTCTGGAAAAGGTGGTTCGCGAAGTCTTCTCCAGAATCGCCCTCCAAGGTTTTGATCGTGACAACGCCGATCTGGGCCTTGGCTTTCTGATCAACTTCCCCGCAGAGCCGCGTCAGTTGTTCCACGGTTGCCGCGTCGAGCGCACCGCCAAAATCGTTGATGTATCCATGCGCATCGAGTTGCTGCCACTTTTCCGCATGGGTCGCCACGGCGGGAACGAAGGCGAGTGAAAAAAGGATCAGTGCTACAGAAACTCGGATGCCAACGGTTCGAGAAGCACCGCTTGCGCCCGGTCCTTTTCGAGATGTTGGCCAGAAAATCATTGCACTCAGCTCACTACATTCTTTCGCGACTCTGCACGGTGCAAGACAATGTCCATTCATAAGCTACTGAAAACACGCGAACTCACGCCTGGTCATTTCGCGATTTTCGCGAATTTGCGACGTTTTGGTGAGTTCCTTCGAGTTGACATTTTGCGAATCTCCAAATTGCCTCAATAGGTTGCATGGAACCAGCAGTGGAAGCGGCTTTGGCCACGCGGTTGCCTTCACTATTTGTCGTTGGCATGTGCCAGATGCTTAAGGTCACGGTTTTCAGCGGAGGGGCAGAATGCAGGATTACGGTCGTGGGTACGTTGTTCTCGCCTTGGGCATCGGAACTCGAACCGGCCTGGGAAAGGGCTCAGCAAACAGCTTCTGGAAAGAAGATCGCGGTTGACCTCAGCGGGATCACGTTCATCGACTCGAACGGGAAAGCGGTTCTCACGAACATGATCGGCCAGGGTACAAAACTGGTTGCTAAGGGCATTTATAGCCAACACATCGTAGAGGAACTAAAGGGTAGGGCCCGAGCGGCTGGAGCTGCTCGAATCGTAGGTTGAGGAGGAAGCCATGGTTATCATCGCAGTATTTAGTGGACTTGTCCTAGTGGGTGGTGTAGTTGCCGGTCTCAAGAGCCTGGTCTATTCATCCGAGAAACCGCATGACCACTTTAACGTGCTCTGACCGGGCAAAGTTTCGCCCTTTGCGCCCCGGCTCCCCGGGCCTCGATAACCCGGCAGTTGGAACTCCGTGAAGCCGTGCCCTCTGTAGTCACGAGGAGCCGATGTATGTCATCCTCGAATACATCACGTGCATCGGGTTGACCTTGGTTGCCGGAGCTTATTGTTCGCGTGCGGCGCTGCCCTCCCAATCGTTCGGGACGCAGCTCTTCGATGGGCAGCTACCGTTCGCGCACTTCCGGGCTCCACGGGCTTGCATGGCCCCCCTCCATTTCCACGAGCTGAGGCTGTACCGCACCGCCTGAACGGTGGTGCAAAGTCCGTGTAAACTTCGCTTGAAACCGGCAAGACAGGGCTGACTTTCTCAGTACCGGGCAATTGATTACGACACGACGCCGAGAATCTGCGCTGATTTCTCCGAGCCTTCGCGGCGAGATATAGACTGGGCGGTGTCTCTCACGGTCGAGTTGCCGCTATCACACGCGACGACGCGACGATCCCGAGTTGCGGCAGGGGTTGCACGCCCTGGCTGGCGAGGGGCGGTTCGTCTGGCCGCGCGCACACGATACGCACACAATCCTTGATGTGTTGCGTTGTAAACGCATCAAACCACGACATCAGCGGTTTCGTGACCACTGATGCGCGAATCAGTGGCAGTCACTCTCGGAGGACTGGCGTGAATGGAAGCAGAATTCTGCTTGGAGTAGGTACGATATCTCCGTAGGGAACACCTGTTCGCAGGTGACAATCACTCGAGTACAAAATGGGTACAACTTGGGCGTTCTGAACGTGCTTTTCAATGACTTGGCATTGCCAACCGTGCCGCAAAGTCAACGAGATACCCTTATTTAGTCAGATTCCTAAACCGTGGGTCGGGGGTTCGAATCCCTCCAGGCCTACCAGTTTCTCACTTGTTTTCTGCGACTTAGGGGTCATCTCAATCAACCTACCTTGCGTCGGGGTGCATCAGAGGTGCATTTTCGGTCCTCTCTGACGGTGCTCGAGGCTTCCGCCTGCCGGACCGGGGTGCATATTTCCGGCACGCTGTTTCAAATAACCTCATTGCGGCTACGGCATCCTGGGGCACTGATTTGACATAGCTGTGCATAGTGGTGGAGAGTTTGGAGTGACGTAGAATCGCCTGAATGGTCTTATCCGGGACGCCAAGCCGGTAAAGATTTGGTCGCCAAGCCTCTCCTGAACGCGTGCCATCCCCACCCTGGGAGGCCATCGACGAGGACATCTCGGTAGCCAGCTTATTGTGTCCTGAAAAGTTCATGCGACTTCCTGAACCCCCCAGCCATGCCGAAGCCGCGTCCCGCGCGCTCACGCCGCACCGCGCCTGTCCCGGCTCGCAAAGAACACCGTTCGGTGCGGCGATAAACGATGGCGAACTCGCGGGCATTGAAGAAGCTGGAAATCGTGGGTGATATTGTTTCTCCGGTGCCGCTGCCGCCCCGGAGCATCGCCGTTGTGCTTATTCATGCCGCAAAGCAATCAAGGGATCCACTCGCGCGGCGCGGCGCGCGGGCAGATATCCCGCCAGAGCTGTCACGGCAAACAGGAAGAGTGCGGTGCCCGCAAACACGACCGGGTCCGTAGGGCTCACTCCGAAGAGTATTGAGTGCAGGAACCGAGTAAGGGCGAGGCCTGCCGCGATTCCCACCGCCACCCCCATGCTCCCCAAGAGCATGGCGCGCCGGACCACCATCCCAATGATGCGTGGGCGCCCGGCGCCCAGGGTCATGCGCACGCCGATTTCGCGCGTGCGGCAAGTCACCGTGTACGAAATTACCCCGTAGACGCCGACGGCTGCCAGCGCCAGCAAAGCAAAGGCGCCCAGCAGCGTGACCGTAAAACGCTGCTCACGCGTCGAGTGCGCGATGCTACCGGCAATCGTGCCGATATCCGAAACCGGGAGTTGCTTGTCCAGTTCGTTCACGGCGGCGCGCAGATTGGGCCCGAGGCGAAGCGGATCCATTTCCGTGCGGACCACAATCGCCATGGAGGCATCCGGCAACTCCGCATGCGGGAGGTAAGCTTCCATGTCCGGGGTCTCGGCGAGCGAGAACTGGCGCATGTCGCCGACGACCCCCACGACTGTTATCCAATTCTTCGGGTCCCCACCAAAGCGCTTTCCGACGGGATCCTGGCCCGGCCAGCAACGCCGAGCCATGGTCTCGTTGATGATGGCGACCGGGAAACCCCTGGGGTCGTGGTCGTCGAAGAAGCGGCCTTTAAGCAGCGGCACCTGAAGCGTCTCGAAATACCTCGGGTCAATTCTCCGCAGGAAGATGATCGGTTTCTGGCCCGGCGGGGGCGGAGGTGCGCCCTCGATGATCATCGACTCGGCGCTCTTGGAAAAGCTGAAAGGGAGGTGCGAGACCATGCTCGCAGATTTCACCCCCGGCGCGGCATCGAGCTTTCGGAGCAGCGCTCTAAAGAAATTGATCCGCTGCGAGGGTTTGGGGTAGCCCTCCGGGGGGAGAGTCAACGACGCCGTCAGCACGCTTTGGGGATTGAACCCGGGATTGACGCCTTGCAAGTGCATCAGGCTGCGCGCGGTGAGCGAGGCGCCGATAGCAAGCAGTAACGCCAAAGCAACTTCCACGATGACCAGGCCGGAGCGTAGGCTGTTGCGCCGGGCTCCTTCGCCGGCGTTGCCGCCTTCCTGAAGGTTCTCCACCAGGTTGGTGCGGACAGCGGCCAAGGCGGGCGCCATCCCAAAGAGCAAGGTCGTCACCAAGGTGGCGCCGAGCGTGAAGCAAAGCACGGTTCCGTCGATAGAGACGTTCTCCTGGAAGGGCAGGTACCCGTAACCTGCGAGGAGCACACGCACCGCCCCCCAGGCGACCAGCAACCCCAGCGCCGCGGCGGCCACTGCCATCAGCGAGTATTCGGTGAGTAGTTGGCGGATGATGCGGCCGGGTCCGGCGCCCAGGGCGCTGCGGATGGCGATCTCCCGTCGGCGGGTGGTGGAGTGCGCCAGCAGCAGGTTGGCCACGTTCGCGCAGGCGATCAGCAGCACCAACCCCACGGCAATGGCCAGCACCACGACGTTTGTCCGCACGTCCCGCACCGCATAGTCGTGCAAGGTCCAGAGGCGCGCGCCCCAGTCCCGGGGGTAATGAGTATTCGCCAGCCACCGGCCGCAGAGTGCGTTGAGCTCCAATTGTGCGGCCGCAACGGAGACCCCGGGTTTCAGCCGCGCCTCTACCCCCACGGACGGTTGGCCATCAACCCGCGCCGAGCTTGCGGCAAGGGGCACGTAAAGATCTGTCTCACGGTCGTAGAATTCGAATCTCGCCGGCAGCACGCCCACCACGGTGTAGTTATTTTGGTCGAAAACAATGGAGCGGCCCATCAGAGCATTGTCCCCGCCGAAGCGCCGCTGCCACAATCGGTAACTCACCATCACCACGCGAAGCGCTCCCGGCTGATCTTCCTCCGGCAAAAACTCGCGTCCAAGGGCCGGCTTGAGGCCGAGCATGGAAAGGAACCCGGCGTTCACGCGCACTTTCAAAAGCCGCTCCGGTTCGTCGCCGGAGGTCAGATTCGCCGTGCCCGGCTCGTAGGACATCATCTGGGAAAAGGAATGGTTCTGAGCTCGCCAATAATCGGTGAAAGTGTTGTACTCCACGAAGGCCCCGTAAATATTCATGCTGGGGATCTGGGCTCGAATTGTTACCAGCCGGTCGGGGTCCTTGTACGGCAGGGGATGAAGCAGCACGGCGCTGACGACGCTGAACATGGCAGTATTGGCGCCGATGCCGAGCCCCAGCGTTAAGACCACAATGACGAGGACGCTCGGAATCCGCGCCATACTCCGTAACGAGTAAGATAAGTCCTTGAACATGATTCACCTCGGCTTCGCGTACTATAGACAATCGACACCGTGAAGCGGGAAAAAGTTCCAGCATGCGCCGCTTCGCGAGCAGGGCAAGATCGTCGGGCCGGGGCGTAGCTCTGTTAGTGTTGATGTTTTGTCACTGAGGCAAGAGTGGGGATCTACAATCGGATTCCTGCTTTCGAGGAAGTGAGTGGCAGGTGTGATTCGCGGGGAATCAGGCAGCTTGGGCTTTAGATTCGGCGGACAGATCGACGACCATCTCGCACTCGTCGCCGTAACTGCTCGAGGTGTGGAAGCCGAGTTTACGGAAGAGGCCGATGGCGCGGTAATTGGAAAACTCTGTGGTAAGAAGAACCTTGCTGAACCCCATCTCGAGCGACCAGGCCAGCGACTGCTCGCTCATCGCGGTTCCCAACGTTTCCTCTCGATAGTCCTGATGGACAAAGATGGTGAACTCAATCTCAGGTTGGCGGATGGGGCAAAGGATGGCGTGGGCGACAATCTTCTGGCCGTCAAATGCCAGCAGTTGGTAAGACTTCTTTTGAAGCTGCTCGAGCCAGCGGGTAATGCGCGGAAGGTCCGGCGGAGGCAGGCCTTGGGCCACGCGTTTGGGTTCGAAGCCCGCATACATTTCGACGAGTGCCGGGAAGTCCTGGCAAGCGTACGCCCGCACATCGAGTTTCCGCCCCTTGCGGGTTCGGACCTCTGTGGGCTGAAATAGGGCTTCTGAGGCACCAGCCATAATATGATTACAAGTGGAGCACGCCGTCGGCCAAAAACGCAAGCCTGAACAAGTTTCCCCCGGCAACAGGATGGAAAGGCGGTTGTTAGCCATCCGCGCGAGCCGCGATTGCGGAAAGCGCAGTGGCGACCGGCGCCACCCGGCGGCCAGGCGACTGTGGAAAAAGTCGCAGTGTCAGGCCAGTCGCTCACGCCCGTCGGCTGATCGGCACCCGGAAACCACGAAAATGAAGTCATCGCTGCCTGCGTCTGGTAGCGCGGACCCCCAGGTTTTGGGGTCCGCGGTTCTTGCGTGAGGCCACAGACAAGCCGCGGACCCCAACACCGGAGGTCCGCGCTACCTAACCGGTCGATTTTCAAAGCAGTCGCTCATGCCCGTCCGCTGACGGGCACCCAGAAACCATGAAAACGATTCCCTTCCGGGGTGGCGCATTGCCTTGTATGTCTGCGCCCTGTGTCGCCGACATAGAAAGCAATGTCGGCGCCACCCACATGAGGAGGGGAGTCATTTTCAGAGCAGATGGGGGTGCAACAGGCGAGGAAAAATGCCGAGATATCGAGGCTGAAACAAGGCCATGTCTAAAGCGAAAAATGCAGTGGTCAGTGCGAAGGTCGCCACGAGCCTACCCGCGTCGCCCGCTCTTCTTTCCGGCAGCCGGAAGTACCCCCAAACGCAACCGATTATGACCGCCAGATTTGAAAACCACGCGGGCACCGCGATGATGAGGTCGGGCCGTGCCAGGCGCCCGGTGTGAATCCACAGTTGAAGCTGCTCGGGGCCGTTTAGAAAGAATGTCGTTGCAAATATATTGGTGTAGTCCCAGAGGCCCGCGGCAGAGATCCCGATAAAGTATCCCCACCGATTTCGGCGGCAGCCCAACGCGATTGCGGCAATGTACATCCACGCCTGAAAGAAGTGCAGCCAGCGGATGTCAGCCTCCCAGAAGGCTGAAATGCCCAGCATCAGAATGAAGCCACACCCTCCGAGCAGAATCAGCCAAGTTGGAGTTTCGATCCGCAGATTGGGTGTGCTCATGAAAGGTGATACGCGCCCGGCTGCGGCCGAGTTCCCCGAACTCCCCCGCAACACCCGGGCGGTGTAGGGGTGGGGCTTTCCCTACCCGCTTGCTGGCGGCCCGGCGAAAGGGGACGGCAAGCCGTCCCCCTACAACGTCTGCTGTTACCGGCGGATTGGGGTTTGCCGTCCGCCACTTGAGCCAATGCACAGCACAATGCTAAGCTCCAATCCATGGACCAAGCAGCCGGACCCCAATTCGAGAGGGTTTCCGCCGTTGAACAGTATCGCGCCTTGCTCGAGATTTCGGAGTCTATTGCTACGCATCGGGAGCTGCCGGCGCTCTTCCATGCCATCGCTGAACGGCTTCATCGGCTGGTTGCGTTCGACTTCATCGGGTTGACCCTGCCGGACTCCGATCGCAACACGGTGCGCATCCACGTTTTGGAGAGCTCGCTTCCCACGGAGGTGAAGGAAGGTTTCGAATTCCCCATCGAAGAGGCCACGCACGAGCTAGTCTGGAAACAGCAGACGGCGCTGGTGGTCAGCGACCTGGAATTTGAGATGCGCTTCCCTCGCAACGCGGAGTTGCTGCGCAAGCAAGGCATGAAATCGCTGTGTCTGCTGCCGCTCACCACGGCTCAGCGGCGCGTGGGTGCGTTGGCCTTCGGGTCAGTGAAGAAGGGGGCTTACGACGAGGCTGACCTCGAGTTCCTGCGCCAGGTGGCGGCGCAGGTGGCCGTGGCCGTCGACAACGCCCTGAATTTTCAGGACGCCCGGGCTTATCAGGAGCAGCTCTCGCGTGAACGTGACCGTTTGCGCTTGCTCCTGGAAGTCACGAACGCCCTGGTCTCCAATCTCGACCTGCGCGAACTCCTCAAGCAGATCGCAGCTTGCTTGCGCCGAGTGATACGCCACGACTACACCGCTCTGGCTCTCTACGATCCGGCCAGAAATGAGATGCGCCTGACCGCTCTGGATTTCCCGGAGGGCAAAGGACTCATCCAGGAAGAAATGGCTGTTCCGCTCGAGGGTTCAGCCGGCGGCGAGGTGTTCGCCACGCGCAAGCCCTTGCTGGTCGACGCGTCAAACGTGGACCGCTTCAAGTCCCCGATTGCACGCCTGGCCGCGGCCGAAGGCTTGAAATGCACGTGCGTGCTCCCGCTTTTCACTTCCACTCGCGACGTTGGGGTCCTGGCCGTGAGCGCCCTCACCGAGGATGCGTTCCAACCGGACGACATCAGTCTCCTTGGGCAGGCAGCTAACCAGATTGCCATTGCGGTGGAAAACGCTCTGGCTTACCGCGAGATCGCAGAGCTGAAGAACAAGTTGGCGGAGGAAAAACTCTACCTGGAAGAAGAGATCCGCACGGATCACAACTTCGAGGAAGTGGTGGGCGAAAGCATGGCGCTCAAGCGGGCACTGAGCCAGGCGGAGACCGTTGCGCCCACCGACTCGACGGTCCTGGTTTTGGGGGAAACAGGTACCGGCAAGGAGGTTATCGCGCGCGCCATCCACGACCTCAGCCGGCGGCGGGAAGGCACGTTCGTGAAGATCAATTGCGCGGCCATCCCCACGGGCCTGCTGGAGAGCGAGCTATTCGGGCACGAGAAGGGCGCCTTCACCGGCGCCATCGCGCAGAAGCTCGGCCGCTTTGAGCTGGGGCATCGCGGTACCCTGTTTCTCGACGAAGTCGGTGATATTCCTCTTGAGCTTCAGCCCAAGCTCCTGCGCGTGTTGCAGGAAAAGGAGTTTGAACGGTTGGGCGGAAACCGCACCATCCGAGTCGACGTTCGAGTGGTGGGCGCGACCAACCGCAACCTGGCTCAAATGGTTGAAGAGGGGCTGTTTCGCAGCGACCTTTACTATCGCCTGAACGTTTTTCCCATCCAGATTCCGCCCCTGCGCGAGCGCAGCGGGGATATCCCCTTGCTGGTGCGCTATTTTGTGCAGAAATACGCCCGGCAGATGGACCGCCGCATTGAAACCATTTCGACCGAGGAAATGGAAGCCTTGGCGCGCTACCACTGGCCAGGCAATGTGCGCGAACTCGAAAACCTGATCGAGCGAGCGGTGATTCTTTCACCCGGGCCCGAACTCCGCGTGCCCGTGGCGGAACTGAAACAGCCCTCCGAAGCTCCTTCGAGTCTCAGTTTGCAGTCGGCGGAGCGCGAGCACATCGTCCGGGTGCTGCGGGAGACGAATTGGGTTGTGGGCGGCCCGCGTGGCGCCGCCACCCGTCTTGGCTTGAAGCGAACCACCCTGCAATCCAAGATGCGGAAGCTGGGGATCGTGCCACGGGAGTTGTAGGGGCGGCCATGGCGCACGCTTGTCCAAAATAGCCGATCTGTTGGCCGTTCGGAGCGGCTTTGCCGCTCTGCCATGCGGAAAGCCTGCGGCTTTCCGGACCAGTGCGGACCGTTTGCTCTCCTCCTCCCTGACTGGGAGGCTGAGCCTCCCAGCCAGGGAGGAGGACGTTGTTCAATGCGGCGGTGCTTCGGAAAGGCAGAGCCTTTCCGCAAGTCAGGCGGCGCAGCCGCAAGTCGTCGCTTACGTTGCCGAACGCAGTATCGACAAGCTTGCGCCATGGCGTGGCCCTTTTGGGCACCCGCTCGGGTCCCGACGATTCCAACATGCGGATATTTGCTGCGGTTGACATTGGCTCCAACTCCGTGCGCATCAAGATCGCGCGGGTTATTCGCCACCGCCTTGAGACGATTCACGAAGACCGCGTGGTGACGCGCCTGGGCGAATCGGCGTTCCGTTTCGGAACCCTTTCACCGGAAGCTATGGAGGACACGGTGAAAGTGCTGCGGCGCTTTTACCGCCAAGCCCAGGACTTCGGTGTCGACCAGGTGCGCGTAGTGGCCACTAGCGCTCTCCGCGATGCACCCAACTCGGCGGCGTTTATTGCCTGGGTTCATTCGGCAACCGGTTGGAGAGTGGAAACGATCTCCGGCCTCGAAGAGGGGCGTCTGATCCACCTGGGAGTTCTGGCAAACAGTGCGCTTGGCGGCTCCCGCGCCCTGCTCATCGACCTCGGGGGCGGCAGTTGTGAGCTGACGCTCTCGGACAAAGGGCACATTCGCGAGATGGTCAGCCTGCCTTTGGGGGCGGTGCGACTGACCGGGGAATTCCTTCCCCACGATCCTCCCCGTCCGGTGGAGGTTCAGCGGCTCAGAAGAAGCATTGGGGAGGAGTTGGAACGGATTCGCAAGCAACTTGCCCGCGCCAAGCTGCGAAACGTGGTAGCCACTTCGGGTACCGCTGCGGCGCTTTCAGACGCGGTCCGGGCGGCCACCCCCCGAGACTTCAGGGCCAGGGCCGGGCACGTCTCGCGCGCCGCCATCTTGAGCCTTGCGCAGCGGCTGGCGAGGCTGGACGCGAAGGGCCGCAGTAAAGTGCCCGGAATTGGACCCCGCCGCGCGGAGATCATTGTGGCGGGAGCGTACGTCTTCGCCGGGCTAATGGAGCGCTGCAGTCTGCCCGGATTTCGATATTCGCCCTTGGGGCTTCGGGATGGGCTGCTAGCCCAAATGCTCGCGGACCACGATCGAGCCACGATTCCGCGCAAGCAAGTCGAGGCAGAACGTCGCGACGCCCTGCTTGCCATGTGCAAGCAGTACGGAGTGGACCTCAAGAGGGCGGAAGAAGTTCCGCCGCCTGGCAGAGCAACTCTTCCATCAACTACGCCATGTGCACGCGCTGCCGCCCGACTATGCAGGCTGGCTCTCCGCGGCTGCGATGCTGCATGAGGTGGGCACGTTCATTAACAGGAGCGGCCGACACCGGCACACCTACTACTTGATCGCCAACTCGGAGATCTTCGGCTTTACCCCCCAACAACGGCTGAGCATCGCCGCCATGGCGCGCTATCTTGGAAAGACCCGCCCCACTCCGGCCGATGGCCCGATGAAGGCCCTCGATAAAGAAGACGAGGAACTTGTTCCCCAGGCCGTGGCGCTCCTGCGCCTCGCCAATGCGATGAGCCATGGCAGCCCCGGCAGCATTGTCGATGTCGCTGCGGAGGTGTATCGCGAGCGCGTCATGATTAAACTCACCGCCAAGGATAACTCCGACCTGGAAGTCTGGATGCTGAGCAAGGAAAAGGCTTATTTCCGCCAGGTATTTGGCCGAGAATTGGATGTTGAGGTGTTTTAGTTAACAAATGCCGAAAGCAAAGGACTTGGTAGTGTCGTAATGTGACTGGTAGCGCCGACCTTTAGAGCCTGCCCTGAGTAAAGCGAAGGGTCGGCAGATGCTGGCCTAAAGGCCAGCGCTACGTCGAAATTCGGACACTCCCCAATCCGTCGATAAGGGAGGTCGAGGGCGGTAGGGCCTATGGCCTCGCGCCTCTATGCCGCAGGCGGCTGGACCCGGGCGGTGTAGGGGTAGGGCTTGCCCTACCCTCGTCAGGAGCTGCAGAAACGCGGGGACGGCAAGCCGCCCCCCTACGGCGGGCCGGTTATCGACGGATTGGGGACACTACAAAGGGCTTGCAAGCTTTGCCAATGCCTTGTAGCCTTGCATTCTGGACCTTTGAGGGGCCTTGCCGCCTTGCGGCAGCTAATTCAGGGAGACAAATATGCCAAAGCCGAAGGGCGTTGTGATCAACGGGGTACGATTCCGGCACGGAGAAGTCGACTGGGAGGACGCGCACGGGGCCAGTCGCGACAAACTGCCTGACTTTGACGCGATGCGGCAGGGTGGCCAGTACATCGGTTCGAAGATTACTTCCACCGGCCTTATTGCCAAAATTGGGAAATACCTTCTAGTGATTACCGAGAAAGATGAAGGATTGACGGAATTTGATTACACCCTTATCCCCCTGCATGCCAAAGTCCAGATCCGCTACGCCTAAGCCCCGCCAGCAAAGACTTCTAAGCTGCTTTGAAGATATCTGGGAGCGCGGGCATCCTGCCCGCCTTTCGCGCCGCAATTGCACGCACGCTGCGGGCAGGATGCCCGCGCTCCCGGGCACTTCATGGTTTCCGGGCGCCGGTCAGCCGACGGGCATGAGCGACTGCTCTCCTTTAGCAGGAACGCCCCGCACACGCCCTTCCTAGTACTGTCGATTGACGTAAGCTAGCCTAGATATCTCACGCCCGGGAGCGGGCAGACAACAAGTCCGAGCGATATGGGTCTACATGGGAGGTTACAAAAATGACCAACCATGTTAACTTATTACAACGGGCGAATAGGCCCGGAGCATCCAATCGAATTACGGGTAGGAGGCTGTTCGCATTGCGAATTAATCATCAGGAGCGGAATCATGGATCTTAGACGTCTGGTCCTTGCCCTTTGCCTGTCGTGCCTGGTATCGGGGTCGGCGTTCGGCGTTGGGCCTACAGGAACAATCGTTGGGACAGTCAGCGACCCCAGCGACGCTGTAATTCCGAAAGCGCAAGTCACAGTTCGCAACCAAGGGACAAACGCTACGCGTGTAGTACTGACCAACGAGGCTGGAGACTACAGCGTCCCGCTCTTGCCCCCCGGAATGTATGAGGTCACAGCCGAAAAAGCCGCTTTCCGGCTCAGTGTCCATAGCGACATCAACCTGGACGTTGACCAGACCGTGCGCGCCGACTTTGTGCTGCAAATAGGCCATCCAAGCGAACAAGTCGTGGTCAGCGAGTCCGTACCGCTGGTTCAGACCGACACCTCGACGCTGGGTCAGGTCATCGAGCGCAAACAGGTGAGCGAGTTGCCCCTGAACGAAAGGAATTTCCTCACTTTTGCCCTGCTTGTCCCGGGCGGCCAAATGCCCGTGCAAGGCTCGCAGAATTCTACCCAGGGTGGCGCCATCAGCGTCAACGGTGCCCGCGAGCAGTCGAACGACTTCCTGCTCGACGGTGTGGACAACAACGACTTGTACATCAACCAATACAGTGTGCTCCCCTCCGTTGACGCCATCCAGGAATTTAAGGTGCAATCCAGCGATTACTCGGCTGAATTCGGGCGCAGCAGCGGCGCCCAGATCAATGTGATTTTGAAGAGCGGCACAAATCAGTTCCACGGAAGCGGGTTTGATTTTGTTCGTAACCGCCACCTGGACGCCAAGAATTTCTTCGATCAGCCCGATTGCACAGCCGATTCCGTTCAGGGGACCTGCGCGCCCATACCGCGCCTCGATCGCAACCAGTTTGGCGGCACCTTGGGCGGCCCCATCCAAAAGGATAAGACCTTCTTTTTCCTTTCTTACGAAGGGCTGCGGCTGCGCCAGGCTACCACGCGGGAAGCCACGGTACCCTCGCAAGCCGTTGATCTGGCGGAGGCCCAGGCCTTTTTCGGCATCATGCAGAGCGTCGGCTACCAGGCTAACCCCGCGGGCATGGCTGTACTCAACCTCCTACCTCCCGCCAACGTCGCCGTGCCGGACCTGGCCGACTCCAACACCTTCGTTTCTGCGCCGGTGATCCAGAACACCTTCGACCTGGCGACAATCAAACTCGACCGCCAGGCGGGGGCGCACAACACCTTCTCTGCGCATTACTCGCTGTTTAACGAGAACAATTTCAATCCGTTCGATCCCGTCAACTCCTTTACCAATCTGCCTGGATACGGCGTCACTGCCATTAACCGGGGACAGAACGCCGGCTTTACCTGGACCCACGTCTTCAACCCGCATTGGATCAACGAAGCCCGGCTGGGTTTCAACCGCCTGCGGGCAGCCGACTTTCAGCAGGACTCCGGCATCAATGTGAGCCAGCAGAAGGGATTTCCGACCACGTCCTCGAACCCAGTGGACTGGGGATACCCGAACGTGAATATCTACGGCTACGACGGCATCGGCGAGCCCGTCAACTACCCCCAGGACCGGCATGACAATACCTACGAATTTGCCGACAATCTTGCCTGGAACACCGGGCGCCACCAATTCAAGTTTGGAACCGATATTCGCCGTTTCGAGTTGAATTCCTACCTGGACTTCATTTCACGCGGGGACTGGTTCTTCGAGGGGCAAACCGCGATGGGCCTGGCGCAGGCTTTGGCGCCCGTGTTGCCGCCGCAAGCAGCGGATATCTGCCCCGGCGGAATCACTAACTGCGCGCCGCAAGTCGGAGCCTTGGCGCAACTCATGGCTGGAGTTCCCGATTACGTCGTGACCGAATCGGGAAATACCAACAACGGTTTGCGCACCACCGGCCTCGGCGTCTACGCGCAGGACGACATCCGCGTTCTACCCCGATTCACCTTGAACGTCGGCCTGAGGTGGGAATTCAACAGCCCGCCCGTCGAAATCCACAATCGCTTCAGCGTCCCGGATTTGACCGTTAATCCGGAAACCTGCAACGCCCTGGCTCCAGGTTACCCCAACTGCGCCTTCATTCAGGCCGGTACGGACGGGATTCCGCGGGCTACCTACGGAAAGAATCTGCACGATTTCGCCCCACGCATCGGATTTGCGTGGCGACCTTTGAAGACGGAACGCTTTGTGGTGCGCTCCGCGTTCGGCATTTTCTACGATGAGAACATCCTCAATCTCAACATACTGCCGCGCTTCAACCCTCCGTTTGTGGATATTTCCGCCCTACTCCAGAACTCGACTGGCGGCCTGGTTATTCAAGATATCTTGGACCAATCCGGACTGTCCGAGCCACAGGCTAATTTCGTTTCCCCAAAGTTCCGCGACGCCTCGATGCTCGACTGGAACGTCGACCTTCAGTACGAACTTCAGCCGAATTGGATGATCGACTTGGCTTACGTGGGCACCAAGGGAACGCATCTTCCCGCCACTCGCGACATGAATGAGGAGAACCCCCTCACCCAGGCTACCCCTTACCCGTCATTCAATTCCATCCTGGCGGTCGAACCCCGCGCCAACAGCATCTACAATGCCTTACAGTTCCGGTCCGAGAAGCGCGTGAGGCAGGGCATGGCGTTCCTCGCCGCCTACACCTGGTCGCGATCCATCGACGACGATTCCGCCGTCTTCAGCGGAAGCGTCGGTTCGGGCGTGCCGCAGGATTCGTATGACTTCCGTCTTGACCGTGGGCTTTCGGACTTCCAGGTCGAACAGCGCTTTGTCCTGAGCTACCTCTACGACCTGCCGTTTGGGCCGGGGCGAAAGTGGCTGAGTAATCCCGGCTTTTTCAACCATGTCTTTGGTTCCTGGCAAACCGCGGGAATTGCCACCATGCAAACCGGCAGCCCGTATACGGTCAACATGCCGGAATCGCAAGTGGGGGCAACCTCGATTACCACTTTCGGAGTCCCTTACCGGCCTGACCTGGTGGGCGATCCCAATAAAGGCGGCTCCGTGGCGGCCAACCCGGGATGCTCGGCCCCGGCTCAAGTTCACACGCCCAACGATTGGTTCAATCCCTGTGCGTTTTCGAGCCCGCTAAACCCTCTTCTCGGGACCGAGGGTAGGGACGACTTGATAGGGCCGGGACTCAACAATCTGGACTTTTCGATGCTGAAGGAAATCCCATTCCGGCACGAGGGCCGACGACTCGAAATCCGCTTCGAGTTCTTTAACCTCTTGAATATTCCGCACTTTGATATTCCCGGCCGGACCTTCGACACGTCGGCGCTGGGCATCGTGCAGTCGGCAAATGAATACGGCAACAAGCCGCCCAGGCAGATTCAGTTGGGACTGAAGTATATTTTCTAGGAACTTAACAGTCGACACTTCACAGTTCACAGTAAGAGCGAAGCAGGTGGCGTGTGCATTGGTTTAATTGCATACGCCCCTCCGGTCGGACGTCATTCCAAGTGTTCATGGGCCGAAGGCCCATAATTGCGTTTACGTGTAGCGCTGACCTTTAGGTCAGCACCTGCCGACCTAAAGGTCGGCGCTACGCCGATTTGAGATAAATCCGATAAGGAATAACCTCTGCCTGCAACGGGAGTGATACCAGATGGATCGCCAACAAGCCTGGAACCTTCTCTGTGAGTACACCAAGAACGAGAACTTGCGGAAGCATGCGCTGGCCGTCGAGGCGTGCGTTCGCGCCTATTCCCGGAAGTTCGGCGAGGACGACGAAAAGTGGAGCGTTGTGGGCTTGATCCACGACTTCGATTACGAGGTCTATCCGAACGCGCCGGACCACCCGCTGATGGGAAGCGAGATCCTGAAAGAAAAAGGCGTCTCGGAGGAAATCAGGCGCGCCATTCTCGGCCACGCCGAATATACCGGCGTACCTCGCGACACTCTTCTGGCCAAAGTCCTTTTCGCGTGCGACGAACTTGCCGGGTTCATTACCGCCTGCTCCCTGGTGCGGCCCGACAGGATCGCCACCCTCGAGGCCAAATCGGTCCGCAAGCGGATGAAAGACAAAGCCTTTGCCCGCTCCGTGAGCCGTGAGGATATTATCAAGAGCGCCGAGGAATTGGGCGTGCCTCTTGACGAACACATCGCCTTCTGCATTGAAGCCATGCGCAGCATCGCGGATCAACTGGGCCTCACACCCGCGCGGGGCTGACGCGCACCGGGAAACTATGAAGTACCCGGGAGCGCGGGCATCCTGCCCGCAGCGTGCGTGCAATTGCGGCGCGAAAGGCGGGCAGGATGCCCGCGCTCCCGGACATTTTCAAAGCAGTGCGAGATTGAAACCCCACCCACAACCAACTTGCCGCACTTGACAGAGACTAAAGAATCCCTTACGGTAAGCGCTTACATTCAAGTGGTCCTTCCTGCCGAGGCCCCGGGGCACGTTCCCGGTGGCTCGACCAATGAGGTTTCAAAGCGAGGCTCCTATGTCCAATGAGAAATTCGCGCTGGGAATCGACTACGGAACAGAATCGGGTCGGGTAGTGGTGATTCGGGTCCGCAATGGGGAGGAGGTCGCCTCGGCGGTGATTCCCTATCCCGACGGAGTGATCGACGAAAAGCTGCCGGGGGGACCGCGTCTGGGGCCCGATTGGGCTTTGCAGAATCCCAAGGATTACCTTCTGGTGATCGAGAAGGGAGTTCCTAAGGCCCTGAAGGCGGCGGCAGTCAAGGGCGAGGACGTGATCGGTATCGGCACGGACTTCACCGCGTCGACCCCACTGCCCACGAAACGCGACGGGACGCCCCTGAGCTTTCTTCGAGAGTACCGCAAACGGCCCCACGCCTGGGTGAAACTGTGGAAGCATCACGCCGCGCAACCGGAGGCGAACCAGATTAACGAAGTGGGCCGGGAACGAAACGAGGACTTCATCCAAATCTATGGCGGGAAGTATTCTTCCGAATGGTTTTTCTCCAAGGTCTTGCAAGTCCTCAATGAGGATGAAGAGATTTACGACGCCGCGGACCGGTTTATCGAAGGCGCCGACTGGATTGTCTGGCAGTTGACGGGAGAAGAGAAGAGGAGCACCTGCACGGCCGGTTATAAGGGCATGTGGATCAACGGCAAGGGATTTCCGCCCGACGAGTTCTTCAGCGCTCTACACCCGCGACTCGAAAACGTCATCGAGAAGATCGGGACGGACTTCTACCCACTCGGTCAGAAGGCGGGTGGGCTTACCGCGTTCTGGGCGCGCAAGACAGGGCTCAGGGAGGGTACTCCCGTCTCGGTCGGCAACGTCGATGCGCATGTCGCCGTGCCCGCGTGCACGGTGACCCAGCCCGGCTCTCTGGTAATGATCATGGGGACCTCCATCTGCCATATGGTACTGGGCACGGGACGGCAGATGGTGGAGGGTATGTGCGGCACGGTAGAAGACGGAATCGTTCCCAGCCTGTGGGGATTCGAAGCCGGACAATCGGCTGTGGGCGATATCTTCGCCTGGTTCTTCGAGCGCGGCGTGCCCGATTATATCCACCAGGAAGCGCGCAAGCTGAAGATCCCCTTCGCCGCCGTGCTTGAGAGGCGCGCCGCCGCCCTAAGGCCAGGGGAGTCGGGGTTGCTGGCGCTCGACTGGTGGAATGGCAATCGGTCCGTGCTGGTGGACGTTGACCTGACCGGGGTCCTGGTCGGAATGACGCTGGCCACCAAGGCTGAGGAAATCTACCGCACCTTGATCGAAGCCACCGCCTTCGGCACGCGGACGATCATCGAGGCCTTTGAGTCGAAGGGTGTGGAAGTTAAAAACCTGGTGGCCTGCGGGGGCTTGCCGGAAAAAAACAAACTGCTGATGCAGATCTACGCTGATGTGACCGGACGCGAGATCAAGCTTGCCGAGCGGCTTCAGACCTGCTCGGCTCTGGGCGCCGCCATGCACGGTGCGGTCGCTGCCGGGCGTGCAGGCGGCGGTTACGATACCATCGCGGAAGCCGCAAAACGTATGGCGCACGTGCAGAAACTGACGTACCGGCCGAACACCCAGAACCACGCCGTCTACAATCGGCTCTTTAAGGAGTACCAGACGCTGCACGATTATTTCGGCCGCGGCGGCAACGACGTGATGAAGCGATTGAAGGCGCTCAAGCGGGAAATCGTGGAAGAGCGGTGAGTGACGAGAAGCTGTTTCAAGACCAACTGGCAGAGGAGATTATTGAATGCCGCCCATGATGCATAGCCGGTGTTCGAGGGCTCGGCCCCGCAGGGGCCGGACATGAGTAGCCGGGGGCAACGCCCCCGGAAACGTCGGCCCCCTCACCCCCTGTCCCCTCTCCCCGCCCGCGGGGAGAGGGGTGCCGAAGGCGGGGTGTGGGGCCTCGGTCCGGGGGTTTCACCCCCGGCTACTCAATTTGCTCCCCTCCGGGGAGCACAGCAACGGACGACTGACAACGGACAACTGACCGAACTTACTGCTGAAAGCTGAAGGCTGAGAGCCTCGAATAACCAATGCCTACAGATAAGTACGTCATCGGAATCGATTTTGGCACGGAATCAGGCCGTGTGGTGGTGGTGCGAGTTCGCGACGGCGAGGAAATGGCGGCGGCGGTTGTGCCTTATCCGGACGGAGTGCTCGACGAAAAACTGCCGGGCGGCGGGCAGCTCGAGCCGGATTCCGCGCTGCAAAATCCTCGCGACTATTTCTTGGTCCTTGAGAAAGGTGTCCCCAAGGCGCTCAAAGAAGCCGGCGTTAAGGCGAATGACGTAGTCGCCGTCGGCACGGACTTCACTTCCTGCACGGTGTTCTCAACCACCCAGGATGGAACGCCGCTTTGTCTCCTGCCCAAGTACCGCCGCGCGCCGCTGGCTTGGGCAATCCTCTGGAAACATCACGCTGCACAACCGGAAGCTGACCGCATCAATGAAATCGGTCGAGAACGAGACGAAGAGTTCATTCGGATGTATGGCGGCAAATACTCCTCGGAATGGTTCTTTGCCAAGGTCTTGCAGATACTCAATGACAGTCCGGAGGTCTACGAAGCCGCAGACAGATTGATTGAGGGTACGGACTGGATCGTCTGGCAGTTGACGGGACAGGAAAAACGGAACAACTCCACCGCCGGTTACAAGGCCATGTGGGTGAAGGGAGTGGGATTTCCGAGCCACGATTTTTTCCGGGCCGTTCACCCCCGCCTCGAGAACGTGATCGAGGAAAAGGTAGGGACGGAGTTCTATTCTCTCGGCGCGCGGGCCGGCGGACTGACGGCGCGCTGGGCTCGAGCCATGGGGTTGCGCGAGGGGACTCCCGTATCAATGGGTGTCGCTGACGGCCATGCGTCTATTCCTGCGACCACTGTCACCAAACCTGGTTCCCTCTCCATGGTCATGGGTACGTCGTTCGTCCAAATGCTGATGGGCCGCGAGCGACGGATCGTGGAGGGAATCTGTGGAGTCGTCGAGGATGGTATTGTGCCGGGATACTGGGGATACGAAGCGGGCCAATATGCTGGCGGAGACATGTTCGCCTGGTTCTTCGATCACGCTGTGCCGGCTTACGCCAAGAGCCAGGCCAAGAAACTCAAGCTTCCCTTCACAGCGTGGCTCGAAAAGCAAGCCGCTGCGTACCAGCCGGGCGAATCGGGCCTCGTGGCGCTCGATTGGTGGAATGGCAATCGCTGCGTACTAGTGGATGCTGACCTCACCGGCCTGTTGCTCGGTGCAACACTGGCCACGCCGCCGGAAGCGATTTTTCGCGCTTTGATGGAATCAGCGGCCTTCGGCACCCGGCAGATCATCGAAGCCTTCGATGCCGAGGGTCTGCATACCAGCGAGGTTGTGGCTTGCGGGGGGCTGCCCGCAAAGAACAAGCTCTTGATGCAAATCTACGCCGACGTTCTGGGGCGTGAGATTAAGGTGGCAAAACATCCTCAGACCTGCTCCGCGCTGGGCGCCGCCATTCACGCCGCCGCGGCGGCGGGCCGACGCGCTGGAGGCTACGATTCGATTCCTGAAGCTGCCACGCATATGGCGCATTTGCAGAGCGAAACATATCGGCCGCGCCCCGCAAGCCAGAAGATTTATAATCGCCTTTTCCAGGAATTTCGGACCCTGCACGATTATTTCGGTCGGGGAGCGAATGACGTGATGAAGCGGCTCAAAGCCCTCCGGCGAGAGATCGTAGCTTCGGCCGGGTAAGGAGAAGCAGATCCAAAGTACAGCCCTCTCCCTTGGGGAGAGGGTGTCCCGCTGCCTGCGCTTTCATCAGCCGGAGCGGGACGGGTGAGGGGTTGGTTCGACACGCATTAAACTAAGCGGAGGCTCTGCAGCTTGAATGCCCGAAGGGCATTAACATCATTAGCCGTAGGTGAAACCTACGGAGAAATGACCCTTTCCTTGTGCTTGTCCCGACCCCGGAGGGGGGTCGAATTCAACCCCTGCGGGGTTGGCTGAATCTCGTAGCCGGCACTTTCCGTAGGTTTCACCTACGGCTAATGATCTTGGGTCCCTTCGGGACCCGCCAGAAACGCTTAGTTTAACACCTATGCGGGTGAGGGGTTGGTCCCGAGATTCTGCAGTTCAGCGAAAACAGGGACTATGTCAAAGATCGAACAATTACGCGAGGAAGTCTGGAAAGCAAACCTCGGAGTCTACCGTGCCGGCCTTGTCACCATGCATAGCGGCAACGCGAGCGGCATCGATCGCGAGCGGGGCTTGGTGCTGATCAAGCCCAGCGGCATGGATTACGACCGCATGCGGCCTCAGGATATGGTCCTGACGGACCTTGAGGGCCGCAAACTCAAGGGCAAGTGGAACCCTTCGGTCGACCTCCCCGACCATCTTTACATTTACAAGCACTGCCCGCAGATTGGGGGCGTCATCCACACGCACTCGAACTATGCCACGAGCTTCGCGCTGCTGGGGAAACCCCTTCCCGTTTATCTCACCGCCATCGCGGATGAGTTCGGCGAAGAGATACCCTGTCTTCCTTACGTGGATAATCGCGCGGATCATATTGGCAAAGCTATTGTTAAATACATGGGCAAGAAAGCCCCCGCCGTGCTTTTGGCGCACCACGGAGTGTTTGCGTTTGGGGCGACTCCACGCGCCGCCCTGAAAGCCGCCGTGATGGTCGAAGACGTTGCCAAGACGTGTCATCTGGCCTTGCTGCTGGGCAGGCCGAAACCCTTGCCAACGCGTGAAATCAAGAAGTGGTGGGATCGCTATCACACCACTTACGGACAACCGGGGAAGGGCAGGGAGAATTGATAACGCTGCTTGGAACCTAGTAACCTGAGTCAGAAGTTCGTCAAGAGAGTCTTTCTCATGCGCGACTGTTTATCAGAGCCCCGTCAGGGGCGGCATAGAGTAGCCCAGGGCGTGAGCCCTGGGTTAGGCGGCCCTCACCCGGCCTTCGGCACCCCACTCCCGCCAGGCGGGAGAGGGGACGGGGGTGAGGGTCGGCTCTCGCGACCCACGGCTTACGCCGTGGGCTACACTCTGCCGCCCGCTCCGCGGGCTGAATTCTTGAACCAACTTTTCACGCAGGACCCTAGATTTCATAAGTCTTAGGGTTCACTAGAAACGTCCGATTCGGGACGCCGGGCCAAACGAGGTACCCTCATGAGCTTAACGTTCTCTGCTTGCCGGCTCGCACTGCCGGCTGTAGTACCACAGAGCGCCAGCCGCCTCATTTCGCTTCACTCACCGGACATCGCTATCATCGCCATCTATTTCGCCATGGTGCTGGGAATCGGCTTCTACCTTCGCCGATTTACCAAGCGGGGCGAAGACTTCTTCCTTGCCGGCCGGGAAATGACCGCCTGGGTGGCGGGGCTCAGCTTTGTCTCCGCCAATCTCGGCGCGCTGGAGTTGATGGGGTGGGCCGCGGCCACGTATCAGTACGGCATCCTGGCCGCGCACTGGTATTGGATCGGGGCGATTCCCGCCATGCTCTTCCTGGGCATCGTCATGATGCCCTTCTATTACATCTCGAAGACCCACTCCGTTCCCGGCTTCTTGCAACTGCGTTACGGGGAATCCGCCCGGGCGCTCGCCGCCACCATGTTCACCTTCATGACCCTCTTCATGGCCGGCATCGACATGTACGCCATGGCGCTGGTGTTGAAGGTGGTGCTAGGCTGGGACATCCACTTCAGCATCTGGGTCTCGTCGATCACGGTGGGGATCTATGTGGCCCTCGGGGGGCTGTTCGCCGCGATCTTTAACGAGGTCCTTCAGTTCTTCCTGATCTGGTTGGGCGCCTTGTTGATTCCGATTCTGGGCTTGATCGAGACCGGTGGCTGGTCCGGCCTGGTGGCGCGCATTCACCAGAATTTCCCCCAAGGCGATTACACCCACCTCTGGAGCACCATGGGCAGCGCCGCCAACAATCCTATGGGCATCCATTGGACAGGAATCGTTTTCGGCCTCGGTTTTGTGATTTCCTTCGGCTACTGGACCACGGATTTTCTGGTGGTGCAGAGAATCCTGGCGGCCAAGGACCTCCGCGCGGCCAAACTGGCTCCCATCATCGGTTCGTTTTTCAAAATGGCAGTGCCCTTTATCGTGATTGTGCCGGGACTGCTGGGCTTGGCTGTTCTAACGGATCACTCCGGGCACCTGCTCCGCCTGGTTGCGGCCTCGTCCGATGCCGCCAAGAATGGAGCTCCTACCTACAACGAAGTTCTTCCCCTCATGCTGGCGCGCTACTGTGGCCCGGGCCTGTTGGGGTTGGGCATCACCGCGCTCATCGCCGGCTTTATGTCGGGCATGGCCGGGAACGTGAGTGCATTCTCCACGGTCTGGACCTACGACCTCTATCGCAGCTTCTTCAACAAGACCGCCAGCGACGATCACTACGTGAAGATGGGCCGCTGGTGCACCATCCTCGGCGTGCTCATCAGCATTGGCACGGCCTATCTGGTCATGCAGTTTGCCAGCATCATGGACTACGTGCAGGCGCTTTTCAGTTTCTTCATTGCGCCGCTATTCGGCACCGTGGTGCTTGGCATGTTGTGGAAGCGGGCGAGCCCCGCCGGAGGTTTCTGGGGACTTCTTTGCGGCACAGTCTCTTCCGTCGCGATGTGGGGATTGGTCAGAGCGAACCCTCATATGCTTTCGTATATTGCTCTTTCCAGTAATGCTAAACCCATGGCGGAAAACATGTACCGGGCGCTGTGGTCGTGGATTGTGTGCGCCACCGTCACCATTGTCGTCAGCCTGCTGACGCGCCCCAAGCCCGTGGAAGAGTTAACCGGCTTGGTTTACGGCTGCACGGTGCTACCCAGCGAGGGGGATCTGCCCATCTGGAAGCGTCCGATCTTTTGGGCCGTGGCCTCCCTGGTGGTGTTTCTGGTGCTCCAGTGGATCTTCTGGTAGTTTTGGATTTTCGGCTTGGGACAAGGCCCGTGTGGTTAGATTGTCATTCCGACATGGGTGGTAAGCTGAAGGGTTCATGAATCCTTTGCTCGGAATGACACTGGAAGAAGAGTTTTGCTGAAAGCTGACGCCTGAAAGCTGACAGCTTCGTGAGGTCATCGATGAGCGAAGGTCCCCGCATGATTCCCGTCTGGTTTTTTGTTGGGATAATTCTGCTGATTTACGGCGTGATCGTACTGGCCACAGGAATCTATGAACTCTCAAACCCTCCGGCAACCGTGCTCGCCAATTTGCATCCTGCCCTGTGGTGGGGAGGGCTGCTCACGATAGTGGGCGGTATCTACGTTTACGTGCATATGCCGAAGAAATCGTAGCGCCTTCCGTCGCGGAAGTTCCCGCCTCGGCCAACGTGGTGGAATCTACGGCTGGCCACGTTGCGCGTCCTGAGCCCCACGCCGGGCGTCGCGACTTCTTTCCAGGGGATCCTCCACCCACTTTCGCATTGCCTCAGGTTTGAGCTGCATCTGCATGAGCACCGCATCGCTCGAGTCGATTGAAATAATCAGCATTTCGGTGCGCTCATTCCCGGACTCGCGTGTGTAGATGCAGGTCCATTCCCCGCTGCGGGCATCATGAACGCTTACGAAGGGCTGGTACGGCGGTCCGACGAGGCTCGCCAGGGAAGACTCGAGGTCCTCGCCCGCATGCGTGCGGGAGGCATCGACGTCGTCGAAAATCGCCATCTGGAAGTGGCTGACGCCGCCGGCCGTGAATGGGTTGGCGAAGAAGTTCAACCAACCCATGTGACGCACCGGGCCCTTCTGGTAGTAGTCGGACATCCGTTCCACGAGTGAGTGAAACTCCGAGTCCCCGGCTCGCGCCCCGGTCGGCAGCGTTTGCAACAGCGCCACGCTCAAGATGGCCGGGGCTAATAACGGCCTATGGTTTCGCACGGTGACCCTCCGGCTTCTGAGGTGACTCGTCGGTTTGCTCTCCGAGGCGCGGAATACCCATCTTGCCCTCGAGTTGACTCAGTTTGTTAATATCAACAGGTCCCACAATGTTTACCACGGTAAGCTCCGTGGGCTCGGCGCAGATGATGGCCATTCCCAGGACACTTCCCCCGTCCGGCGCCGTCATCAGGTAAATTTCAGCGTTCTCGCCTTCGTGCTTGCTGCGCGCCGAAACGATGCGCGACCATGCGGGCGCCTGCAATTGACTGCGGATCGCCTCCACATCGGCCGGGGAGTAATCGTCCGGCTTCTCGAACGTGAAGCTCTTTACGTAAACCCCCTTGAGGTTCTTGATGATCCCCAATGCCTCCCGGTCGTCCTCATCGGTCATGAACTTGGAGGCGAGCTTCAGCAGCGACCCGTCCAGGTTGACGTCTACTACTTCAGAGGCCTTTTTCGACAACGCCTCAAGGTTCTTGATATCCAGCCTGGGGTTCTGCCCGAAGGCCGGCATGCTTAACGTGCCGAGCAGCATCGCCACGAAAAATGCTGCCAAGGCGCCGCTACGGATTTTCTTATTCCTCGCGTTCATAGGATTAGCTCCCGATTTTTTGCTTGCTTGATTTCTCATAGACGGCTCTGACCGGTCCCCTGATTCACTTCCTGGACCATTCTTCGGGCCGCGTTAAGTTTTACGCTGGCAATACGCAAAGCTTGCTTCACCTGCACCCTGGCCAATTCGCCTTGCCGGCGCTGGCGTTCCTGCCGTCCCCGGTAAGCCACGCTGACCGCAATCGCCAGGCACAGCACGGCTGCGGCCCAGCGGAGGGCAGGCCTGGCGAAGAAAGCCCGGAACCAGGGTCGCTTCTCTCGCGCCGGCAAATCGCGGACCCGGGCCAGCACTCGGTCCGAGAACCCCGGTGGGGCATCCTTGCGACGGAGTGCCTCGCGCAGACTTTCTTCCCACGGATTCATCGTGTAACTCCCCCTGTCCAGCGGCTCAGTTTCTCCCGCAGGACCCCTAGCGCTCTCTCGAGCCGGCTCTTTACGGTGTTAACCGGCACATCGAGAATTCGGGCGATCTCGGCCAGTTCAAGTTCTTCCTGGTAGCGGAGAATAATCACCGCCCGCGCGTCCTTCGGAAGCGACGCCACCATCCGGCGCAACCCCTCGGAGAGCAATGGATCGGCATCGGGCGACTCCGCTGACGGCTCGGCAATATCCTGAAGGCTGACCGGTGGCGTCTTGGGCAGCTTCCTCGCCATGTCAAGCGCGCGGCGGCAAGCCACCTTGCGCAACCAGAACACCAGATGTTGCGGCGACACGATGGAAGCCGCGTTTTGGTACAGCCGCAGGAAAACGTCCTGCGCGGCCTCGTCCGCCAGGCTCCGGTCATGCAGAAAGTGATAGGCGACGCTGAACACCATCGATTGATGTTCCTTGACGATGTCCTCAAAGGCAGACACATCTCCCTTGGCCAGCCGGCCCAGTGCCTCTCCGCAACGGTCAAGTGTCGACGTGGCCACGCTGCCGTTCCGCCTCCGGTTCTTGCCTGCTCACTAGATAATTACGCAAATCCAGGACAACAGAATGCAAAATTTCGGGGGTGGCGCGGAAAGAAAACCGTGCCCTGCAAAGGCAGAATATAGTAGCCGGGGGCAACGCCCCCGGAACAGCAGCGGGTAAATAGGGCGACTCTGAAAGGGTCGTATAGAGCCGGGCAGGCGCCCCGTGAGTCGTCGCGACACCACCCTCCCTCGACCCTTTCAGGGTCGGGCCGTTGTGGCGCGGTTGGTTTACGGGGGTGTTGCCCCCGGCTACTTCATTTATCCCCTTCGGGGATTCGGGTCTCACACTTCCGGGATGCCCAGATCGGCGCTGCCCAGCGGCGACATGGTTGCCTCTGGGGCGTATTCCTTGATTATTTCCAGGGCAATGCGTGCCCGGTGCACACGCTCGCGGCCCATTTTCGCAGCCAAGTCTTCGAGATGCTTGCCGGAGGGGTAAATGTCCGGCGCGTTGCGGAGTCCGAACTTGAGGTAGACGGGCGCGGCGACGCGCAGGATTTGGGGCATTTCGTAATAGCGGATGAAGCCTCCGAAGTTGTCTGGGACTTCGATGTAGAGGTCAATCGGAATATCGACGGCCTGCCGGATGGAGCCCATCTGGGCGGGGGTCAGGTCGGTGGGTATATTCAGCGTGGTGACACCGTGGGCTTGAAACACCAGCGCGGTGGCGGGATTGGCGGCAGGAAGCGTGACGGAACTCTTGATGACAAGATTCCTGGGGAGTTCGCCGGCTGCCTTCATCTCGTTGAGCACATAGATCAGGCCCAAATCCGCCGGTAACACGCTGCGGATACCGAGGTCGCATGCTTTGCGCACATCTTCGATGGCGTACACGAGTTGGTCCGCGCCGCGATGTTGCAGGCCGATCACCTTGCCTGCGGCGGAAACTGCCTGGGCGCCGGTCTCGAACGGCGCGCGCGGGCCGACGAACAAGCAAACTTCGATGTGTTCGCCGGCGCCGATGCGCGCCATCTCGCGAATCTCGTCCTTGGTCAGCAGCATGATGCCGCTTCCTTGGCTGATGCGATGGATGGGCACGTTCAGTTCCTTCGCCGCCGCAAGCACTTCGTTAAAAACGCGCGGCCCTTCCACGCTAGGAATCTCGATGCGGTAGTCTCCACCGTTCTTGAATTTTTTGCCGCTTGGTGACAGCGGGTGATTGTCTTCCGCAGGCAGATTGAGTTTGGCAAGGAATTGTTGGGTCTGTTTCATGGCAAGCTCCTTCGTCCGTGGTCAGTTGTCCGTTGTCCGTGGCTGGCTCAGAGCTAAGTTCTGCGGCTTTGGCGGCGGTTTCACCCACGGCTACTGAAGGTACGCCCCTTCGGGGAGCAAGGCCAAACCGCCAGCAACGGACCACGGACAACGGACCACGGACGTCTCTACTGCGTATACTTCAAATACACGGTTCGCGTTTCAGTGTAAAAATCCAGGGCTGCCGGGCCCTGCTCCCTCATGCCGAAACTGGATTCCTTGGTGCCGCCGAAGGGAAGCTGATACTCGACGCCCGCGGTGGGCAGGTTGACGGTAATCAAACCGGCTTCAATGCGATTGATGAATTGGTGAACGCGCGTGATGTCGCGCGAAACGATGGAAGCCGAGAGGCCGAAGCGAACGCCGTTGGAGAGCCGCATCGCATCTTCGAAATCGCTTGCCACCATCAGCGCCAGCACAGGGCCGAAGACCTCTTCCTGGGCGATGCGCATGTCCGTCGTGACGCCGGCGAAAATAGTGGGCTCCACAAAATAACCCGAATCGAATGCTCCGCCCGTAAGGCGATTCCCACCGCATAGCAATTGCGCCCCTTCGCGCTTGGCGATTTCGATATACTTCAAGTCTGTCTCGAGCTGATTAGCGTCCACCGCAGGCCCGATCTCGATGCCGGGCTCGAGGCCGTTTCCCACCTTGAGCTTCTTCGTCCGGGTCACGAGCTTCTCGATCAGAGCCTCGTAAATGGGTTTCTCGATAATGGCGCGGCTGCAAGCTGTGCACTTCTGGCCGGTGGAGAAAAACGCTCCGTTAACCAGGACCCCGGCGGCATAATCCAAATCCGCATCCTTGAGCACAATGGTCGGATTCTTGCCGCCCATTTCGAGTTGAACGCGAATCTTCCGCTTGGTCACCTTATCGTACAAGGCGTTGCCTACGTCGCAGGACCCTGTGAACGAAACGGCGCGGATGGCAGGGTGTTCGACAAGCGCGTTGCCCACCGAGCCGCCGCTTCCCGTTACGTAATTAAGAACCCCGGCAGGAACACCGGCTTCGTGAAGCGCCTCCACAATGCAATAGGCGCTGAGCGGCGCAAGCGAAGCAGGCTTAATCACCACCGTGTTTCCCGCCACGAGCGCCGGAGCCATTTTCCAGGCCGGAATAGCGCTGGGAAAATTCCAGGGAGTGACGAGGGCTACGACTCCTAGCGGTTTGCGCAAGGTGTAACAAAAAACGCTCTCGCGCTCCGAGGGAATCTGGTAACTGAACTGGCGCGGTCCCTCGCCTCCGAAATAGCGCATAATGTTGATGGCCCGCTTCACTTCGCCTTTCGCTTCAGGCAGCGTTTTGCCTTCTTCGCGTGTCATCTCCTCGGAGAGTTTCTGAAGACGGCTTTCCATGATTTCCGCGGCCTTGTAAAGGAATTCTCCTCGCAGAGGGGCAGGCATGGCCGCCCAGGCCGGTTGCGCCTTCGCGGCGGCCTCGCACGCTTCCTGAATGTCCTCCGGACCCGAGGCTTGAAACAGCCCGACCGTCTCACTTGTATTCGCAGGGTTGATATTCGGAAAGGTCTTGCCTGCCTTGCATTCGACCCATTGACCCGCCACGTAATTGCGATAGACATCCGGCATGGAGAAGCCCCCCTTAAGGAATGATAGCACCTGTGGAAAGGAAAATTATGGACGAGCCCTGGAATTGCCGTCAAGTTCAAGATGGGCAGGTGGGGAGGTAGGGAAAAGCTAGTGTCGCGTCTCAATAATTCGCAATATAAGTTGAGACGATTCGGCCACGCGTCAGCAGCCCCGTTAGGGGCGGCATAAAGTAGCCCAGGGCGTGAGCCCTGGGTTGGACGGCCCTCACCCTGCCTTCGGCACCCCTCTCCCGCCCGAGCGGGAGAGGGGTCGGGGGTGAGGGAGGGCCTCACGAACCCACGGCTTACGCCGTGGGCTATTCGCTTACGCCCGCTCCGCGGGCTGACATATTCAACGAACTTCTGGGACACGACGCTAGTGCTGACTGAACAACGTTGTTTCACCGGTCGATTCGTTCTTTCCAAAGTTCCTAAGTCTCGCCCGACTCCTGACCTGCCCACCTACCTCTCTGCCTACGGAATCACGGGCAGCACAAGCGCCGAGGGATGCTCGTGGTCATGGAAAATCGTGTTCGTAGCCTTCACCCAGTGATTGCTGCTGCCCTGATCTTCGCCCGTGTTGAGGTTGCGGTCAAAGCGCGGAAAATTGCTGCTGGAGATTTCCACACGCAGTCTGTGCCCCTTGAGAAAGACATTCGAGGTGGCCCAGAGGTCGAGGGTGAGCTTGTAGACCTCACCCGGATTCATGAACTCGACTTTCTCAGGGGAGTTGCGGTAACGACAGCGCAGAATTCCTTCGGTGAGATTCTGCGCAAAGCCATTCGGCCAAACGTCCACCAGCTTGCCGGTGAAATCGGTATCCACGGCGGAGGAGCTGGCGTAGAGTTCAACACTGACAGGGCCGGTGACCTCGAAATCTGCGTTGAACGGCAGCGTAGAATAAACCAGGACATCACCGCGGGACTCAACCACGCGCTGGTCAATCGCACCAGGGGCCAAGTGCGTGGCGTCGCAGCAGAGCGGGCCGCCGCGAGTGGGCGCTGGGTTTTCAGGGTCGTAATCGTACTGATCGGAGTGCTCGCCGGCCGGCGCCGCGGTGCTAAGCGTCCCGTCGCCGGTGAGCGAGTTTGCCTTGCCCTGAGAATGAAGATAGTAGCGCGTGCTGCGGGCGCGCTCGAGCGGCCAATCGTCTTCTGCCCGCCAAAGGTTCCTTCCCAAAACGAAAAGTCTCACAGGCTTTTCGCTCTCAAGGCCATTCTTTTCGCCCTTCAGCAGATAGTCATACCAACGAAGCGTTAGGTCGTCATCGTTGACCACCGAGTCGGGCCCGAAATTCACATCGCCGATCTGTGGGCCATCCCCCGCGTGTCCGCCGGTAATCACCATCAGGCGCTGTCCCCGCCGCGCTTCCTTGCTGCCGCCTCGCGCCTTGATTCCGAGGTAATTCCCGAGAGTCCCGCCCAGAAAGATGTCGTACCAGGCCCCGACATGAAATATGGGCACGTTAATCTGTGAGAAATGGTCTTCAATCGACATTTGTTTCCAGTAATCGTCGAAGCTTGGATGGTCCAGCCAATCGACGAAATAAGAGGCCAATGCGCCGGGAGATTTCGTGGATTCGCCCGCCACGTCCGGATCAAAGAGTGGATAGGAGGCCAGTGGCAGCTTCAAGACGCGGTGCATGGCGTTGGATCGCGTCCGTGCGCGGCGGTTGAGCGTATCCTGGGCAAGGCCGGACGTCCACGATTCATTAAACCACTGCTCAAAAGCCCCGCCCTGGTACGTCCAACCTTCATGGTAGTTCGAGGCCGTGACAAAAGGGTGAATCCCCGCGAGGTGCGGCGGTGAAGCCATCGCGGCCAGCATCTGCGTGGCGCCCACGTACGAACCGCCATACATCCCCACTTTGCCGTTTGACCAGGGGAGCGAAGCAGCCCACTCCACGGTGTCGTAACCGTCCGCCGACTCGTGCCTGAACGGATCCCATTCGCCATCCGAACTGTAACGCCCCCGCACGTCCTGAATGATCACGACGTACCCCACAGATGCGCCGCGAAGACCAAACTCCACTTCTTCCCGCTTGTCGTAGGGCGTCCGTTGCAGTAGAACCGGGAACTTCCCGTCGGCTTTGGGCCGGTAAACGTCTGCGCGCAGGACGACACCATCCCGCATCTTAGCCTCGACGCTCCGTTGAAGCAGGACGTTCGTAGTGCTCTGCGGCAAGAGCCGCAGTTGAAATAACACCAATTGCGGTAATCACAAAAAGGGTAATGCGTTGTCGATTCATAGCCACCTCTTAAGTGGGCAGATAGGCAGGTGGGCAGGTCGGCAGATGGGGAAGTCTTCCATCCTTCACCAGTCGATCCCCGTCCCGTGCGATTGTTCTGACGCTCATCCCCGATCTGCCTACCTGCCTACTGCCCATCTGCCCACTTGCCTACCTGCCCAGTTGGTCCAGCACTTCGAGAACCCTGTCAACCTCTTCCGACGTGTTGTAGTGCACCAGGCCGAGGCGCAACATGCCGCCGGTAGGTTCGACTCCCAACCGCTCGCTCAGATTAAGCGCGTAGTAGTTTCCATCCCAGGTGAATATCCCACGCTCACCGAGGCAGCGCGCCAGTTCGCGAGGAGTGTGGCCTGCGATGCGGATCGCCACCGTCGGCACCCGCTCAGCGCCTCGCGCAGGGTCCTTGATTCCGTAAAACGTGAGACCGGGTATTGCCAGCAGCCCTTTAATGAGCCTTTCCGCCAAGCCGCGTTCGTAGGGGCGAATCGCGTCGTAAGCGGCCAGGAGTGCAGCTCGCCGCGAAGTGACGGTGGGTGAAGCGCGGCGGCCAAGTTCAGCAAGGTAGTCGACCGCAGCAAGAATGCCTGCCTGCCCTTCGTGGTTCTGCGTGCCGGTTTCCCAGCGGAAGGGGTTTTCCTCCGTTGCGGGACGAACTTTGTAGGGCTGTAAGTGGGCAAGGTGCTCGTGCTTGCCGTAGAGCGCTCCGGAATGTGGGCCAAAGAATTTATACGGCGAGCAGACCAGGAAATCGCACTCGAGGCGGCGCACGTCGATAGGGCCGTGGGGCGCATAGTGGACCGCGTCGATGTAAACCAGTGCGCCCGCGGAATGCGCCAGGCGAGTGATTTCCTGCACATTGTTGATGGTTCCCACCGCATTGGAAGCGTAGCCCACCGCCACCACCCGGGTGCGCGGGTTGACTTTCCGTTCGAGGTCGGCCATGTCCAAAGTACAGTCGGTGGGATTGATATCCACGGAACGGACGCGACAGCCACGCTCTTCGAGCGCGCACCAGGGCGCCACATTACCGTCATGGTCGAGACGCGTGACTACTATTTCGTCGCCCGCCCCGAATTCACGTCCCAAGGCGCGGCTGAGGCTGAAAGTCAACGTCGTCATGTTCGGGCCGAAAACCACTTCCTCAGCGTCGCAGCCCAGCAAATCGGCCACTGCGGCGTGTGCCTGCGCGATAACCTCGTCGCTTCTTATGCTGGTCAAGAATGCGCCGTGGGTGTTGGCGTTGGAGTTCGTCAAGTAATCACGCATCGCATCGATGACACGCTGAGGGACTTGGGTGCCGCCCGGGCCGTCGAAGTAAACCGCCGGCTTGCCATTCACCTGAACGGCCAGGGCGGGAAACTGACTTCGGACCCAATCAATGTCGAGCGTGGGCATGAACGCCTCCTAAGAAACTTGGAATTATGCCACAAAAGCAGGAGTCAGGAGTCAGAAGTCAAAAGCCAGGATTCAGGATTCGGGATTCAGGAGTCAGGAGTCAGAATTGCGGCTCCCCGTGTTTCCGTTTGCTCTCTGGCATTTGTACGGCATATTTTGTGCGGCCAACAGTATCGCAGTGCGACAGCGTCTGGCGCGTGACTGTTTTCTTTTGACGCCTGAATCCTGACTCCTATTCCTGAGTCCTTCGCCCGCCCGCATGCATCAAATCCACTGGGGACAAGGTATTACAACTAAACTCAGAAAAAGGAGCTTCTATGCCGTTTACTCTTCCGCCGCTGCCCTACGCTTCTGACGCGCTGGAACCCTCGATCGATAAGATGACCATGGAGATTCACCATGGCAAGCACCATGGAACTTACGTTACGAATTTGAATAAGGCACTCGAGTCGGCGCCGAACCTGGCCGGTAAGAGTGTTGAGGACCTGCTGGCCAATGGCTGCGCCATCGTTCCGGAGAATATCCGCACGGCCGTACGCAACAATGGTGGCGGCCATATCAACCATTCCATGTTCTGGCAGATTATGGCTCCCAAGGCTGGTGGACAACCCAGCGGCCACGTGGGAGAGGCTATTCAGAGCACCTTCGGCAGCTTCGATCAGTTCAAGGAGAAATTCACTGCCGCAGCCCTGGGACGCTTCGGTTCAGGCTGGGCGTGGCTGACCGCGCAGGGTGGGAAGCTCGATATCTATTCCACCGCCAACCAGGACAGCCCCGTGATGGAAGGCAAGCATCCCGTGTTGGGTCTCGATGTATGGGAGCACGCCTACTACCTCAAGTACCAGAACCGCCGCGTCGAATACATCACCGCCTGGTGGAACGTGGTGAATTGGGCTGAAATCGAGAAGCGATTCGGCGCCGTGAAATAGCATGTCGGAATTGCCGATGCTGACCCCGTGACCTCGTCTTTTGCAGGCCGCGGAAGATCTTCGTTAACTGCCATCCTGAGGAGCCGCGGGCGGTCCTGAGTGAAGCGAAGGAAGGATCTCCGCAGTTCCTTGGAATTGCAACTGCGGAGATTCTTCGCTTCGCTCAGAATGACAGCGTTCAAAAACCCCTTTACAGTTTGTTTAGGCAGGCGCCGCAAACGTGCTACGATTCAGGCCTGACCTTGGGATGGCCTGTGGCACGCTACCGCATTTTCAACGACGATTGTCTCGCCTGGATGGAGCGGCATCCGGAGCATTCCTTCCACGCGATCGTGACGGATCCCCCTTACGGCCTGAAAGAATACACTCGGATCGAGAAACAAAAGCTGCGACAAGGCAGGGGCGGCGTGTGGCGGATCCCGCCATCTCTCGATGGGTGCAGGCGCAGCCCGGTGCCGCGATTCACAGTCTTGACCTGGCAGGAGCGCGACAAGCTGCGCTGCTTCTTCCTGAAATTTGCCCAGCGGGCCGTTCGGATTCTCGTGCCGGGCGGGCACTTGCTGATTGCCGCAAATCCACTCCTCTCGCACCTTGTTTACCAACCTCTAATAGACGCCGGCTTCGAGAAGCGCGGTGAGATAATTCGCTTGGTGAAAACCCTTCGCGGCGGGGACAGGCCCAAGAACGCCCAGGACGAGTTCGCCGGCGTAACGGTGATGCCGCGATCCGGCTGGGAGCCGTGGGGAGTATTTCGAAAACCCTGTGAGGGGTGCGTCCAGGACAACTTGCGCAAATGGAAAACGGGCGGGCTTCGACGCAGATCACAGGAGCGGCCGTTCGAAGATGTCATCCCCTCCGCGCCCACACGGCGCGAAGAGCGCGCCATTGCGCCGCATCCTTCTCTCAAGCCGCAAGCCTTCATGCGCCAGATCGTTCGCGCCGCGCTTCCGCTGGGAGAGGGGGTGGTGCTTGACCCGTTCATGGGCGGAGGCGCTACGATAGCTGCCGCGACGGCTGTCGGATACGATAGCGTGGGGATTGAAATCGATCCGGTCTTCTTCAAGATTGCCGAGCGAGCCATTCCGCGACTCAGCCGACTTGAGACGCGGTAGTCGTCACCCCGGCGAAAGCGGTGGATGTAGGGGCGGTTCGCGAACCGCCCCTACTTTCCAGAGGTGGATTCCCGCTTTCGCGGGAATGACGGGCGCAGCGGGCGTGCTCTCAGCATGCGATCGCAGTGTCACTTCCCCACGCAAAACGTCGAGAAGATGATATCCAGCACGTCGTCCGCGTAGGTCGCGCCGGTGATGTCATCGAGGGGGCGAAGGGCTTCGTACAGGTCGAGCAGAAGCATCTCGTGGGGGACGAGTTGCTCCGCCGCCTGGCGCGCCTTGGCGAGCGCCTGAAGTGAATCCTTCAAAAGCTGCTGATGACGCAAGTTGGTGATGAACTCGCCCTCTCGGCCCAGGTCACGCGCAGGCGCGGCGATCTCCAGGATTTTCTCTTTGAGCTCGTGAATGCCTTCGCCGGTCAAGGCGGAAGTCCAGACAACCGGGGTTGCGTTTGAATCCCCCGGCTTGTCATCCCGAGCGGAGCGACCCGTCGCCTGAAGGCTTTGGGCCGCAGGACGAGGAATCTCGCTCTGGCTCGAGATTCTGCGTGGCAGATCAGATTTGTTAAATGCCACCAGCAGCGCCCCCAGTGGCCGCACTTTATTCAGCAGATTGGAATCCGCATGAGTCCATGCTTCAGAAGCGTCAACCACCAGGAGCCGCAAATCGGAATCGACGATGGCTTGAAAGGACCTTTCCACGCCGATCTTCTCCACCTCATCCTCGGTGTGGCGGATGCCCGCCGTATCCACGAAGCGCAACGGGATGCCCCCGATGCTGGCCGTTTCAGACACCAGATCGCGGGTGGTTCCGGGCGTTGAAGTCACGATGGCGCGTTCTTCATTGAGCAGGCGGTTAAAGAGGCTTGATTTGCCGACATTGGGGCGGCCCACGATGGCCAGGCTCACGCCTTCACGAACGATTCTGCCAAATTCGTAGCCTTCGACCAGCGCCTCGAGTTGGCCGCGGAGCCGGTCGAGGCGGGAGAGTACTTCCTGCGACTCCATGACGGCCACATCGTCTTCGGCGAAGTCGATGCCGGCCTCCAGCCTGGCGATGAGTTCGACGAGAACCTGCTTGTGCGGCTTAAGGCTAGCGGAGACCGAGCCCCCGAGCTGTTGCGCGGCCACTCGGGCTTGGTAGAGCGTGCGCGACTCAATGAGGTCACGCACAGCTTCCGCCTGTGTCAGGTCGATACGCCCGTTGAGAAATGCTCGCAGGGTGAACTCACCCGGTTCGGCCAGACGCGCTCCGCGGCCAAGGCAGCATTCCACCAGATAGCGAAGGATCACTGGTGCACCGTGGCAGGAGATTTCGACGACATCTTCCGCGGTGTAGGAATGAGGACACCGGAAGTAAGTGACCACGACTTGGTCGAGAACTCTACCGCCCTGCGGATCGCAGAATTCGCCCAGGGTGGCTCGCTGGATTTCAAGCGGCAACTTGGGGAGGCGAATGAGGCCCGTCGCGACATCGACCGCCTCGCTCCCCGACAAGCGCACCACCCCCAGGCCGCCGCGGCCCGGCGGCGTGGCAACGGCCACGATGGTGTCGTCGTGGGACATGGAATCGGGTGAGTGGTTCATCGGGAGATCGGGTGATCAAGAGATCGGGTGATCGGGTGATCCGGTGATCGGGTGAACGAAAGAATTCGAACTCATCCTGCGTGGTGATAGGCAAGCGGCCTAGCCACAGAAACGAAAGTCAGCATTCGTCATCCCCGCGGAGGCGAGGGGCCATTGCCATTCCAAGAGCCGATGGATTCCCGCTTTCGCGGGAATGACGTGACTTTCGACAGAGCGAAACGCGGGGTTGCATTCTGGTCACCCGATCACCGGATCACCCGTTCACCCGATCACCGGATCACCGGATCACCGGATCACCCGATCTTCCTGTCTCCCGATCATCGGACAGGCATGATTACGATATGGCGTTCGGGGCCCACGCCTTCACTGGCGGTGCGGAGGTTCGGCCGGTCTCGCAGCGCCAGGTGGATGATTCTTCTTTCGCGTGGGGACATGGGGCTCAGGGGAAAGGGGTCGCCGCTCTCCAGGACGCGCTCTGCAGCGACCTGCGCCGTGAGTCTTAATTCCTCGATACGCATCCGCCGCCAGTCGTGGCAATCGAAGGCGAATTTGCGCAGATGTTCTTCCCGCAAGCGCGCGGCTTTTAGAACAACGTGCTCGAAGGCATCGAGAAGGGCTGCGTTCCGCTCCAAGAGGAGGTCGGCATCCGCGCCTTTAAACTCAATCACGAACTCGGGCGAGTCTTCCTCGGCTGTGTCCTGTGGCAGGCGGCCGACTGCGAAGGAGAGCGCGAAGCCGCTCTGCTGAATGATGTTTCTCAGCAGCGCGTTAATCGGTTCGACATAGCTCTCCAGGGGATGCTCTGGAATCTTTGCACTATTCTGCGAGTCCATCGAAGACCAGCCTTTCACTTCGAGCGCGCCGCGGGGGCCGGAACTGCCTGGGGCATGGGCATGAATTTGTTAATCAAAAGTTGCTGTGCGATCCCCACCATATTGGCAGTCAGAAAATAGAGGACCAAGCCGCTGGCGAAATTATAAAACATGATGCCGAAAATAACCGGCATGAACATCATCATGCGTTGCTGGGAAGGATCCGCGGTGGTCATGGGAGTCATTTTCTGCATGAGGAACATGCTGATGACCATCACGGTGGGGAGAATAGGAAGCGGAAAGCCAAACGGGTGGAATTTATCCGGCGCCGAAAGATCTTTGATCCACCAGATCCAGGGGGCATGGCGGAGTTCGATGGGAAGCTCGAGTACCCGGTAAAAGCCGTAAAGAAACGGCAGTTGGAGCGCCATCGGCAGACACCCGCCCAACGGATTGACCCCGTGCTCCTTGTAGAGGTTCATCATCTCCTCGTTCATGCGCCCCTTTTTGGGGTCATTGAACTTTACATTCTTGTATTTATCTTGAATGCTCTTAATCAACGGTGCAATGCGCTGCATTTCCTGCGCCGAACGAATGCTCTTCAATTTCAGCGGAAACATGGCGAAGTTGATTAATAAGGTTAGGATCACGATCGCCCAGCCGTAGTTGTGCACCCAATGGTCATAGATGTAGACCAGCCCAAGAAATAGAGGCTTGGCGACCAAGGCAAACCATCCGAAGTCCACCAGGGAGTCCAGCGGCGGGTGCTGCGCGCGCAGCACGTCGAGGTTCTTGGGCCCCACGAACATCCGAAATGCCAAGGGCTTTTCCCCCTCCTCTCCTAACTGCGCGATAATGGGGCTGGGTTTGTCGGAATCTTTCCCGCTCCAGTCCGTAGGCGTCCAGGTCTGCCGGCCAAGCTTGAACGTTTCATCCGGGGAGTCGGGCACGAAAATTCCTGCGAAATAGCGGTCCTCGAGGCCCGCAAGCTGAAGCGGGGCGGGAACGGACCGGTCGGCGCTCAGTTTCCGTTGCGCTACCGTGGTCAAATTCCCGATGGCGCCGTAAACACCCATCGCATAGGTATTAATAATTGCGGGCGCCAGGGAGTGGTCGCCGAACCCACCCGGCCACGTCACCTCGACAGGACGGTAATGGCCTCCTTCAACGACGCTCACCTCGGCGTTCAGGTCATATCCCTTCTCGAACGTGAAAACCTTGCGCACTTGCACCGTGCCGTCGCTGTAGCTGAACTCGAGCTTAACGGGCGGCTCGAGCGCCGTGCCGGTGGGCGTGCCCACATAGAGCGCGGAGTTCAGCTTGTTCGACAGTGCTTCATCGGCGATTTTCAGGCTCATGGGGAAGCCGAGCTTTCCGCACGCCTCGTCGTCGACGAGATCCAGGGGAGCTTCCTTGGCGTCGCGATACCTCTTCAGGATCCAGTTCTCCACTACCGCCCCTCGCGTGGAGAAGGTCACCTTATAGAGATCGTTTTCAACGACAATATCCTCCGTCTTGCTGCCTTCCACAACCGGCAGCGTGGGAGGAAGGGGAGGGCTTGGAACAGCAGCAGCGGCGGGCTTCTGTGAAGCCGGCTGAGTGGCCACAGCGGTGTTGGGCTTTGTCGATGGCTTTGGGGGCGGTTCTTTGACAAAGAACACGCGCCAAAGCATGAGCATCAAAAACGAGAGCGCGAATGCCGCCAGCACCCGCTTTTCTTGGTCCACCTAAGTCCTCTCGAACTAGGGGCGGTTCGCGAACAGCCCCTACCACAAGTTACGTGCCGCCGCCTCTCAAGGTTCACGGCACCGGGTCAATGCCGTGCCCCCCATACGGCCGGCAGCGCAGGAGCCTGCCAAGCGCCAAACAAACCCCGCGCCAGGCTCCCCACTTTTCGACCGCTTCATACGCGTAGGTTGAGCAGGAGGGGTAGAAACGGCAAGCCGACGGAAAGGCCGGAGATAGGCAAGCCTGGTAAAACCTGATCAAAGCTAGCGTAATGAGCTTCACTTCGCACGCAACTCCTCGGACATTCCCGGAGGAGGCTGGCTGGGGAAGAGCCGCAACAACTCTCCTTCCAAGCTCCGAAACGGGACTGTCGCCACCGGCTCGCGCGGATTCACCAGTATGTCCCAGCCGCCCGGCAGTCGTGCGCGGTGACGCCGGAAAACCTCTCGCAAACGGCGCCGTAGCCGGTTGCGCAGCACGGCGTTCCCCAGCCGCGCGGGCGTGGTGACTCCCAAGCGCGATTGAGGCAGCCCGTTGGGCCGCACAAAGACCGTGCACAGCGAGGCGCTGCGGCGACGCCCTTCGTCATAAACTCGCCGAAATTCACCTCGATGCAGCAACCGGAAACTCTTGGGAAAAGTTTGAGACGCCAACCGTGCTTCTTACGGAGTCAGGCTGTGACGACCCTTTAGACGCCGACGCTTTATCACGTTGCGGCCTCCCGGAGTCCTCATGCGCACGCGGAATCCATGTGTCTTGGCTCGGCGCCGACGATTAGGTTGAAAGGTCCTTTTCAAACCGCCACACTCCCTAATAGATTTCTGGCCTCAGGGCCAAACTACAAACATAACCTGAGCCGTCCGGACAAGTCAAGCGGACGTCAGTGGGGGTCAGCAA
>CAWIUZ010000405.1:0-12065 GCA_963838915.1 uncultured Acidobacteriota bacterium | reverse complement strand
TAACTTGAACGGCAATATTAGCGACATCTCCGGCTAGTGTCCGGAGTCAGAAGTTCGTAAAAAGATTCTCTCTGCGCGACCATTGTCCGGAGCCCCGTCAGGGGCGGGGGAATAAGAGTAGCCCAGGGCGTGAGCCCTGGGTTGGGCGGCTCTCACCCCCGCCCGCCGACCTCCCGCCCGGGCGGGAGGGGACGGGGGTGAGGGTTGGGTCTCGTACCCACGGCTTACGCCTGCTGGCTACTGGCTGCCGCCCGCTCCGCGGGCTCGATACGTCGACAAAACTTCTGACTCAGGACACCAGTAATCATTTGCTCGAATGATGGAGCGGGGCGGTTTGCGAACCGCCCACGAAAATGTGACCATCTCGAAGGGCTTGACTGCATATTTGGAGAACCGGGAGGTTGTGATCATGGGCTCCGCGCGGTTTGCATTGGTCTTTTGACGCGTGCTCTTTGTCTCGGAAACGGGAACGCCGCCCTCGCGCCGCGCCGGTGGCCAACAAAGGCAATCAAACACTGGGGATTATCGATCCCGAGGAGGGCCGTCAAGTTGCGGAAGTTCCGGAAGGTGGAGGCCACCGGCCACGAGGTCGCCGCGTCGCCGACGGGCAGACGGCCTATGCGCCGATTTACGGCAACTCGGGCGTGGGCAAGCCCGGCAGATGGCGACCATGGCGGTGATTCGCACTTTGCGCAGCCCTTGTCACGTGGTCACAACGACAAGCCGTTGCGACCGCACCGCGCGGTCTTCGGTCCCAAGAACGGCCTACTGTACGTCACCACCGAGCTCTCCAATTCCATAACCGTCATCGACCCCAAGACCCTGCGAATCGTTTCTTCCATTTCCCACCGGGCAGCGCGAATCGCACATGCTGGCCATCACGCACGACGGGCGCGGTTACACCGCCAACGTGGGGGCCGGGAACGGTTTCCGCCATTGACCTGGTGGCTAAGAAAACCCTGGCCGATCCTATTTCCGCAATTGCGCATCGCGCTTTCCCCCGACGATCGCTGGGTTTTCACCCGCTGACCAAACCGCGCCCCGACTGGCGGTGATCGAAACCTCGACGCTGAAAACCTTCTCACCGTCTGCTTACGGCATGCGCGGGGATGGACGTTGGCTTCTCATCTGATACGCCAACAAAATCGGCGTGCTCGATATCGAAACGATGAAGATTTCGAGAACCGTTGCCGTGGGCAAGATGCCGCAGGAAATCGTGGTGCGCCCCGATGGGGAAGTAGCTTACGTGTCCTGCATGGCTGCCGGAAGATTGCGGCCGTCAATCTGAAAACCTGGGCCCGCTCCAATGAGATGATTGCCGCCGGGCCGGACGCCGATGAGCTTGTGGCGGCGGAGAAGCCATAGGTTGACGGGGAAGGCAGGAAGAAACCCCTCACCCGTCCCGCCAACAGGCTATGCAAATTGCCGGATCGGGACACCCTCTCCCTAAGGGAGAGAGAAGCTGTGGAAGCCGCCTGTCATCCTGAGCGAAACGAAGGATCTCTGCAGTTTCGGATTGTTATCGACTTACGAACAACTGCAGGGATCCTTCGCTTCGCTCAGGATGACAGATTTTAGATTTGTTCACACGTTCAGAGCGCGCTGAATTCACGGTCTTCGGCTCCGCCTCTAAATAATTCCACCTGGCAAAACTTTTCACCAGAGATTTGAATCGCAGGGGGATTGGGCGTCTCGCTGCCCACGATTGCGGCGTAATGCATGGGGACAGCGATTTTCGGCTTGACGGCCGCGCCTCGACCGCTTCTTCGACCGTCATCACATAGGTGCCGGAGACGGGGAGAGGCGCAATATCACACTGAATGGATTTCATCTCCGGTATGAAAATCGGGTATCGCCCGCAAAATAGACGCGGGTCCGTTGATCCAACAACGACGAAGCCAAGCTTCTCGTCGTCCGGGTGGGATGAGGTTTTCCGGCTCTCGCAACTTGTTCACATTGTAAGCGGGGACGGCCTCGATTTCGACCTTATCGACGCTGGACTTTTCCTCCCGGCTCGAGGAAACTTCGTTTCCTTTGCCTTCACCTGGCTTCAGCCCATCTTTGCAACTCACGCTGGCCACGACGGTCGTCTTGGCGGAGGTCACCTTTTGAAGGTCTTCCAAACTGAGGTGGTCGAAATGCTCGTGGCTTTAAAACGATATCAGCCTGATCTCCTTTCCGTGACCCGTTCAAGGTCACGAAAGGAGATCAGGCTGATATCGTTTTGATAAGCCACGAGCATTTCGACCACCTCAGTTTGGAAGACCTTCAAAAGGTGACCTCCGCCAAGACGACCGTCGTGGCCAGCGTGAGTTGCAAAGATGGGCTGAAGCAGGTGAAGGCAAAGGAAACGAAGTTCCTCGAGCCGGGAGGAAAAGTCAGCGTCGATAAGGTCGAAATCGAGGCCGTCCCCGCTTACAATGTGAACAAGTTCCGGGAGCCGGGAAAGCCATTCCACCCCAAGGAAGACAAGAAGCTGGGCTTCATCATTGTGATGGACGGGACGCGCGTCTATTTTGCCGGCGATACCGATTTCATACCGGAGATGAAATCCATTCAGTGTGATATTGCGCTTCTCCCCGTCTCCGGCACCTATGTGATGACGGTCGAAGAAGCGGTCGAGGCGGCCAAGGCGATCAAGCCGAAAATCGCTGTCCCCATGCATTACGCCGCAATCGTGGGCAGCGACGCCGATGCCCTGCGATTCAAATCTCTGGTGAAGAACTGCCAGGTGGAAATTATTTAGAGGCGAGCCGAAGACCGTGAATTCAGCGCGCTCTGAACGTGTGAACAAATCTAAAATCTGTCATCCTGAGCGAAGCGAAGGATCCCTGCAGTTGTTCGTAAGTCGATAACAATCCGAAACTGCAGAGATCCTTCGTTTCGCTCAGGATGACAGGCGGCGGATTTTTTCACAGCTTCTCTCTCCCTTAGGGAGAGGGTGTCCCGATCCGGCGATTTCATCAGCCTTGGCGGGACGGGTGAGGGGTTTCTTCCTGCCTTCCCCGTCAACCTATGGCTTCTCCGGCGCCCAGGCGAGCCCATCGGCGTCCGGCCCGGCGGCAATCATCTTGTCGACGGCCCAGGTTTTCAGATTGACGGCCGCAATCTTCCCGGCAGCCATGCAGGACACGTAAGCTACTTCCCCATCGGGGCGCACCACGATTTCCTGCGGCATCTTGCCCACGGCAACGGTTCTCGAAATCTTCATCGTTTCGATATCGAGCACGCCGATTTTGTTGGCGTCTGGAAGTGTGATGAGAAGCCAACGTCCATCCGGCGTCGCCGCCGTGCCGTAAGCGACGGTGGGAAGCTTTACCCAGGTTTTCAGCGTGTTGGTCGAGGTTTCGATCACCGCCAGTCGGGGCGCGGTTTGGTCAGCGGTGAAAACCCAGCGATCGTCGGGGGAAAGCGCGATGCGCTGGGTGTCGCCGGAGATGGGAATGATGGCCAGGGTTTTCTTAGCCACCAGGTCAATGGCGGAAACCGTTCCCGGCCCCACGTTGGCGGTGTAACCGCGCTGCCCGTCGTGCGTGATGGCCAGCATGTGCGATTCGCGCTGCCCGGTGGGAATGGAAGAAACGATTCGCAGGGTCTTGGGGTCGATGACGGTTATGGAATTGGAGAGCTCGGTGGTGACGTACAGTAGGCCGTTCTTGGGACCGAAGACCGCGCAGTGCGGTCGCAACGGCTTGTCGAAGTCCAGCGTCCTGACCACGTGACGACTGGCGAGGTCGATCACCGCCATGGTGCGGCCGTCTGTGCCGGGCTTGCCCACGCCCGAGTTGCCGTAAATCGGCACATAGGCCGTCTGCCCGTCGGGCGACGCGGCGACCTCGTGGCCGGTGATTCCACCTTCCGGAACTTCCGCAACTTGACGGCCCTCCTCGGGATCGATAATCCCCAGTGTTTGATTGCCTTTGTTGGCCACCAGGAGCAGGCCGCGCGAGGGCGGCGTTCCGGTTTCCGACGAAATCAGCAGCGGCGCCAAAAGACCAATGCAAACCACGCCGAGCCCCTTCAATGCAGGCCATCCCATAGCAACCTCCCGGTTCTCGAAATATGCAGTCAAGCCCTTCCGAGATGGTACCACATTTTGCCGTAGGGGCGGTTCGCGAACCGCCCCGCTCCATCATTCGAGCAAATGATTACTGGTGTCCTGAGTCAGAAGTTTGTCGACGTATCGAGCCCGCGGAGCGGGCGGCAGCCAGTAGCCCACGGCGTAAGCCGTGGGTCGCGAGACCCAACCCTCACCCCCGTCCCCTCTCCCGCCCGGGCGGGAGAGGGGTGCCGCAGGCGGGGTGAGAGCCGCCCAACCCAGGGCTCACGCCCTGGGCTACTCTATTCCGCCCCTGACGGGGCTCCGGACAATGGTCGCGCAGGAGAGAGAATCTTTTTACGAACTTCTGACTCCGGACACTAGCCGGAGGTCTGGCTGATCTGCCGTTCAAGTTCACATTGAGGGCAAGAGCAAAGACTGCGCAGGTAATCGAAGGAATAAATTCCCGTGGAATGGCCGTCGTTCCAGTAGATCTGCAGTGCGTAACGTCCGACCAGTTCGGCGCGCTCCGGTTTCAACGGCTTGACGCCGAGCATCGGTAGAAGACCTGCCGGCTGGCCATGCGCCTCGCCTCCCTCGGTGCAAGTTGCGCACGGGCAGCGGTCCCGCAGCGTGCGGTACGAGTACACGCTCGAATGGCCATCCGCCCAAAGGATGGAAAGCGTGTCGTTCCCGGCGTCGAGTTTTACTTTGGTTGGGAGGTGGGCCATAGAAGAAAGCGTCCTTTGTCAGTTGTCCGTGGTCCGTTGCACTTATCCGCCGGGGCAGGGCAACTCACAACGGACGAATGACTACGGACCACGGACGATTTACTACTCGATACTTATCGCCTGCTGGTTCGCCAGGCTCACGTGTTCCGCAAGGGCCGCGGCTACCTGCGCGAAGGCTTTTCCGTTCGCCGTCTCCCCGTCCAGTGCGGTAGGTCTGCCCTTATCGCTTTGCACGCGAATGACGGGGTCAAGCGGGATCTCGCCAAGAAAAGGCAAGCCAAGCTTGCGGGCCGCCTCCTGTGCCCCGCCGTGGCCAAAGATATCCTCTCGTTGTCCGCAGTGCGGGCAGGCGAAGTAACTCATGTTCTCGATGATACCCAGAATCGGGACGTTGAGCTTCTGGAACATTGCGATGGCCTTCGAAGCCACCGTCAGCGCCAGGTCCTGGGGCGTGGAAACAATCACTGCACCTGTTAACGGGATGGTCTGCGACAGGCTCAACTGAATATCTCCCGTCCCCGGCGGCATGTCCATCAAGAGGTAATCCAGTTCACCCCAGCGCACGTCTCCTAGGAATTGCTGAATGGTCTTGTGGAGCATAGGGCCGCGCCAGATGACGGCTTCATCCTTGGGCAGGAAATATGCCATCGAGATGAGTTTGACACCATAGGCGATGGGCGGTTCGATCTTGCCTTCCACCACATGCGGTTGCTCTTCGCCGCCCATCAGTGCGGGGACGCTCGGACCGTAAACGTCCGTGTCCATCAGGCCCACCCGGGCTCCCGTGCGCTCGAGCGCCACAGCCAGGTTGGCCGCCACCGTCGACTTGCCCACGCCGCCCTTGCCGCTCGCCACCGCCACCGTGCTTTTGACCATCGGGATCAGGTTCGACTTCGCCGGCTGCGCGGGCGCTGGCGGGTCGACGACGCGCACCTCGACATCCGGCACGCCCAGCCCGTGAACGATTTGCTTCATGCTCGACACCAGTTGGTTCCTGGCAGGGCTGCCAGTCTGCATCAGAATGCTTACTCGCCGATCCCCCACTTCGATGTCCTTGATGTAACCGAGCGACACGATATCCTTCTGCAGGTGTGGATCGTCAACCGCCTTCAACGCGTTCAGAACATCCTGCGGGCTTAGGTCTTTAGGCACAGTAACTCCTCATTAGCACTTGTTTTCAACTCTCAATTATACATGTTCGCGCGCCGGTCGGGGCGATTCACGAACCGCCCCTACATCTGCTCTGAAAAGGCGTAGGGGTAGGGCTTGCCCTGCCCTGTTCACTAGGGGTCGGCAAGCCGTCCCCCTACGAGCACGTCAATAAGGAATCCATTTTCATCGTTTCCGGGTGCCTGTCAGCCGGTGGGCATGAGCGACTGCTTTGCAATTTCTCTATTGTTTCGCAAGCGGAACATCGGGCAACATATTGTAGATTCCCGCCCAATTGGGAATGACTGTATGAACCTCGCCAAGCCTGACACAGCGCCGCCCGTGGCCGCCGCGGAGCAGCCTCAACTGCTTCGCGCCCTGGGACTATGGGAAACCACGGCCATTGTCATGGGGATCATGATTGGCTCCGCCATTTTTATCGTTCCGGCGGAAGTCACTCGCGAAGTGGGCAGCGAACGCGCGGCCCTTGGTGTTTGGATCATATCCGGAGCCCTCAGCCTGTTCGGGGCGCTGTCATTCGCGGAGCTGGCATCGATGTTTCCCCAGGCCGGCGGCCAGTACGTCTATCTTCGTGAGGCCTACGGCCATTTGGTGAGCTTCCTCTGCGGCTGGACGTTCTTCCTCGCGGTGCAGTCGGGCGGCATATCCACCGTCGCTGTGGGCTTCGCACAATATCTCGCCGATTTCTTTCCGATCAATTCTGTACAGCAGAAAGTCGCAGGAAGCCTCGCCATCGTAGTTCTAACCGCCATTAACTATCGCGGTGTGCGCGGAGCGGGCTGGGTGCAGTCGGTCCTGACAGGGGCCAAGGTGGGCGCGATGGTGGCCCTCGTCGCGCTGGGCTTTGCGCTGGTACATGGGCCGGCGCGGGGCGCGCTGAAACTGCCCACGCCCGCCGGTTGGGGCTTTCTTTCTTCCTTTGGAGTGGCGATGGTCGCAGCGCTCTGGGCTTACGACGGCTGGAACAATGGCACCTTTGCCGCCGATGAAGTGAAAAGCCCTGAACGCAACATCCCCTTGGGCCTTATCCTGGGCACAGCGGCCGTGGTGGTGATCTACATTCTCGTCATTCTCGTTTACTACCACGTACTGCCGCTTTTGACCGTAGCTCATTCGCCGCGCGTCGCCGCCGAGGCCGGAACGCGCCTTTTCGGGCGAAGCGGCGCCCACTGGGTGTCGCTGGCTATCATCGTGGCGATGTTAGGCTGCGTGAATGGAATGATTCTGGCAGGCGCTCGAGTGTACTATGCCATGGCCCGGGATGGCCTCTTTTTCCGCTGGTGCGGCAACGTTCACCCGAAATATCACACTCCGCATCTCTCGCTGCTGTTCCAGGCTGCGTGGGCAATCCTCCTGGTGCTTCTGGGAACTTATGAGCAGCTCTTCACCTTCGTGATTTTTGCGGGTTGGATCTTCTACGCCCTGGCGGCGCTGGGAGTCATCATTCTGCGCCACACCCGGCCGAACCTGCCGCGCCCTTACCGCGTCTCCGGATATCCCTTTGTTCCGGCGATTTTCGTGTTGGCCGCCGCCGTGTTTATTCTGAACACAATTGTCGCTCGCCCGCTGGAGTCGGGCATCGGCGCCGGGATTGTGGCCCTGGGGATTCCCGCCTATTTGATTTGGAAAAGGAAAGGCGCGTAGCGCCGACCTTCAGAGCCTGCCCTGAGCGATGCGAAGGGTCGGCGTTCGCGATGCTGACCTGAAGGTCAGCGCCACCTACACCTGCGGCTCGGCCGCCTTGTCTTGCGGAAAGGCTCTGCCTTTCCGGGTCTTGGCCATCCCATTACTGGTTTTTCGGCGAGGCTATGCCTCGCCGGTCGAGGCGCAGCCTCAACCCGGAAACAAGGTCTACGTCTGCAGCCCCGCTCGGAAAGGCACAGCCTTTCCGCAAGGCAGGGCGGCAGAGCCGCTTTCTTACTCGCCGGCTTGGCTCGCGGCTTTCTTTACCTTGGCCAAAAGTTCATCGGCCTGCGATTTCCACGAACTCTGCAGGCCCGAAGCCTTGGTTAGCGCTTCAATGGCGCCGTGGTGGTTGGCGGGGTAACCCGATTCATAGGCGTAGGCCAGGTAATACAACGCCTGCGCTTGCAATTCGGGATTCGCACCCAGCAGGTCCGCCGCCGTCTTGAGTTCCTCGATCGCCGGCCCCAGCTTCTTTGACTTCGACGTGGCCGCCCTCGTGAAACTAACGTACCCTAGCGAGAGGTGCGCCATTCCCAGCACATTATCCTGCGCCTGCTTGAACTGAGCGTCGGTGAGGGAGTCAGGCTTCTTCAATGCCTGCGCCAGTTCTATGGATTTCTTCGAATACTCGACCGCCTTGTCGGGGTTGGTGCGGCCGATGGCATAGGCGTAAGCGAGAAAACTGTAAGCATCCAGGTTATTAGGGTCGGCCGCGACGGTTTTTTCACCGTACTCGATGGCCTTGTCAGGCTTATTCGCCATCCGGTAGGCCGTGAAATAATCGGAATTGACCTGCCCCGCGTTCTTGGCAGCATCGTCCGGGTAGGCTTTCACAAACTGGTCCAATTGCTCGACGCGCTTGTTGGGATCGGTCACCCGCGGAATGAGCTGAAGATACGCGTAGACCACGTAAGCAAGCTCATCCTTGGCCTGCGACGCATTTTCGTCGAGGGCCTTTTGCCAGTCTGCGTCGCTGACGTTAGGGGGACGGGCGGGCTTGCTTTCCTCGGTGATCAGCGCGGGAGCCGTGTTGATGATGCCGAAAGCGGAATCGGCCACCTTGCCGGAGGCCACGTAGCCCTTCAGCGTGTTGATCACCAGCATCACATCTTTGTAATTCGTGGCCAGGCCCTTTTCCCCGTATTCCACAACTTTGTCATAATTGTTCAGCTTCAAGTATGTCATCGTGTAATATTCATCAACGCACGGCATGAATTTGGCGTCCGCGTGCGCCTGGGCATACTTGTCCAGGGCCGCGATCTGATCTTCCGGCTTCTCCGCGCCATTCACCGCCTGCATCAGCTCATCTTCCGGCGTGTTCGCCACATAGGGCAGACCCGGACAGACTTGTTGGGCTTGAAGCAGACCGGCAAAAACCAGCAGCCCCAATACAACCAGGCTAACAGATGTCTTGCGCATGGGAACCTCCCGTCGAATACGATATCCCGGTGTAACGCCGCAGGCAGGGCCGGGCAGGTCGGGGCAGACCACCCGCCACGTACAGCCTACTGAAAAGCCCTTGAGGCTGTCATCCTGAGAAGTCCGTCAGCCGACGGACGACGAAGGATCTCTGTAGTTCGTTAATTCCAAAAACTGCCGGGATTCTTCGCTTCGCTCAGAATGACAGCAAGTCGGCATTCGTTCAGCAGCCTGTTTCTCGCCGCACTACCCACCCACCCTCCGCTCTCCGAGCAGCGCAAGAATTTGATACATCAAGACGCGGAGAATTGCCAGTGAAAAATGACGGGCCCTATACCACTGAGGCACTGAGGCACCGAGAACTGAAAAGAACTGGTATTCTCAGTGCCTCTGTGTCTCTGTGGTTGAAACTGCTCTGAATCCTGAATCCTGCGGTAGAATAGGAGAAATCATCGAGGTTCTACGAAGGGAGAAGCATGGAACTTTTTTCCTGGGACACCGTGAAGAAGGAAGTGCTGAACGACAAACTGGCGCGCAAAGTCATCTCGGGCGAGAAAATCACTATCGCGCAGATTTTCCTCGCCAAGGATGGCGTGGTGCCGCTCCACCATCACGAGAACGAACAGATCAGCTCCGTCGTGACAGGAGCGATGAGATTTGAAATCGAGGGCAAAGAGATCGTGCTCCGCGCCGGCGATGTCCTCTCGATCCCGCCCAATGTTCCGCATCGCGTGACGGCGCTCGAGGATTCCCAGGCCCTGGACGTCTTCAGCCCCATCCGCATCGATTGGCTGACCGGCAAAGACGATTACCTGCGCCGGTAGCAGCCTCTCGAATCCGAAATCTGGAATCTCGAGTCTTGAATCGCGACTTTGCCGCGCGGTGAGTTCCGTGGCCTGCTCGCCAGGCTCGGCGCGGGTCCATCGGCAAGGTCCTCTCACTTTTATTGTATTTTCCGCTTGACAGGCTCACGGACTTGTGATAGCCTACTGTAGTGAGTCGGCTACAGAGGACCGCGCCCCCCATGAATCAACAACCCTCTCCCGTGGGGAGAGGGTGTCAGGCTCCGGCGCTTTCATCAGCCAGAGCGTGACGGGTGAGGGGTCAGTTCATCGCGACCTGACACGGCCTTGCCGCGATCGCCCGACATACCAAGCTTCACTCAACCACGCCGCAATTCGCGGTGGGCCGCGATTCACGGTGAATGTATGGCTCAATTGAGAAGAGTTAGCGGCACAAAGCCGGTGGGGAACGGAACCAACCCCTCACCCGGCCCACGACGGCTGATGACAGCGCCGTCGCGGTCCACCCTCTCCCCATGGAGAGGGCTTTATTACCGTGGTTTTGTGCGCTCGGTGCCGGCAGGGAAAGGCGGTAGCTGCTGCTACTGAATTCCAAATCTGAATGCGGTAGCGCTGACCTTCAGGTCAGCATTCTTGTTCTGCCGACATGCCGACCTGAAGGTCGGCGCTACGAATTCCCGGGAACAAAGCGAGAATGTCTATGAAAACAAAGGGACGGCCAACAGAATCAACCACCCATGACCCCTCCTTATCCAAGGAGGGGAACTCGCGGCTCCCCTCCTCGGATGAGGAGGGGGTGGGGGTGGTGGGACTTCGCGGCCCTGGCGTGCTTTGCACCTTGGAGTGAAACCGGGTTGACATCGAAAAACGACGGAACAAAGCGAGAATGTCTATGAAAACAAAGGAGCGGCACGAAAGACGGGGGAGTAATTCACGTATGTTATTGAAAACACAAGACGTATCATTTAATTGCCGGGATGTTATTGAAAATACAGCAGCTATTGTTGCTCTTACACTGAGTATGGCTATTTCTGCCACCTCGTGCAGCGGGAGTGGCAATCCGTCGCCCTCGAACGCCGCATTGGCGGCTCCGGTGTTCTCGACCACAGCGGCGCAGAATGGGGCGGTGATTCTGGCCATGGCGTCCCCTAGCGGTGGGACAACAGTGCATTACACCATCGACGGGTCAAAGCCGACGGCGTCTTCGCCAACTTATCAGGCGCCGATACTGATCTCTTCCAACCTGACCTTCAATGCCATCGCCACCGCTCCCGGCGCGACCTCGAGCAGCGTGGCCAGTTGGACCCCGTCGGCTACGGTTGCGCCGGGCGCGCTGGCTTGGTCCGACGAGTTCACGAGCGCCACAGGCGCGAGTGCCGAGCCTAACCCCTCAGTGTGGACCTACGACACGGGAGCGAGCGGCTGGGGCAATCAGGAACTGGAAGACTACTGCGCCTGGGGCTCGTCGGCGAGCCCCTGCGATCCTGCAAACCCGAACGTCTACGTGGCCACGGATGGCGATCTGCACATCGTGGCGGAGCAGCCCTCCTCAGGTGTGTACACATCCGGGCGCATGAAGTCCCAGGGCCTGTTCAGCATTCTCTACGGGCGCATCGAGGCGCGCATTATGGTGCCTGAGGCGCAAGGGCTATGGTCGGCCTTCTGGATGCTGGGCAACAACATCGTGAGCGACGACTGGCCCGCCTGCGGAGAGTTCGACATCCAGGAGCGCGTGGATGCGGCCGGGAACCCCGACTGGAACGCAGGCTCAATTCACGGCACGGGGTTCACTGGGGAGAACCTGGGGACTCGGTACAACTTTCCGAGCGGGCAGACAGCAGCCGGCTGGCATACCTACGGAATGATCTGGAAGCCGGGCTCGGTCCAGTTTTACATCGACGACCCAGGCAACATCTACGCCAGTTACACTCCGGCGAGTCTGGCGGCGCTTCCCGGAGCCGTGTGGCCTTTTGATTCAGGCAACGCCCAGTACTTGATCGTGAACTTGGCGGTGGGCGGGAGTTGGCCTGGGAAGCCCGCGAGCAGCACTCCATTCCCCTCCCAGACCCTGGTGGACTACGTGCGTGTGTACGCTGCCAGTCAGTGAGGTAGTCTCCTAATTTGAGGGATCCCGTAGGGGGAAAGTCATTCCGAGCGGAGCGAGGAATGACTTCCATGTTAGGAAACTAGCCAGATTAGGACACTACCCCCACTCAG
>CAWIUZ010000404.1:0-5266 GCA_963838915.1 uncultured Acidobacteriota bacterium | reverse complement strand
GGGCAACCTCTTCCTGTGTTTGCGCTTCGATAAGGCGCTGCTTTTCGTTCTGTAGTTCGACGTTGGCGCGCAAGCTGTCGAGCCCGGTGCCCACCCCGTTTTTCTGCAAGTCGGAGGCCTGATCGTAAAGGGCCTGCGCCAAATCGACTCGTGATTTCGCCGCCACCACCGCTGCGCCCGCGCGCATGCCTCCCAAATATTGCGAAACCAGCAGCAGCACGATCTGCTCCCGGACAGTAGTTTCCTGGGCTTCACTCGCTCGGACTCCCTGGTGGGCAGCGGCCCAACGCCGCCAGAGCGTCAGATCGAATATCGGCGTCCCAAAGTTTGGACCCGCCTGGAAAAACTGAAACGGCCCGCCATGCTGCGGGATGCCGGGGAACTTGCTGCCAAACAGAGCATAGATGTTATAGCGCATGGCTCTGTCCACAGTCTGAAAGTCAGCCTGCGGAAGCAGTCCGGAGCGCGCAATGTTCTGGTCCTGCATGCTCTGCGCCAGATTCAGGTCGGAGATCTGGACCTGGGGGTTCTGCTTCAAGACAAGCTGTACTGCCTCCTGGAGCGTCAGCTTCAGTGCCTTGTCCTCTTGCGCTCGCGCCCGCCCGGCAGGAATGAACATGGGAACGAGCAACACAACGAGCATCTTGACAAGGGTTTGTTTGGCCCCCTGCGCTGTTTCGTTGCTCCGCTTCTGCTCCTCGTCGCAGTGTGAGATTTCTTCGATGATGGACCTCGTCATCAGGCCTGTTCCAACCAGCTTTGCTCCTTGGTCATGGATCTTTGCTAAAAGACACTTTCCCTTAGAATCGATGAAGGTCACGCCGGCAAGTTCCACAACGACATGCTGCCACTTCTCGACGGTCGAGCTCCAGCAACGCTCGAACTCCTCGACCCAGGGACCCGCGAGCTTGCCTTCGAGCTTTAACGTGACCTTGCCTTGCCCTTCTTCGACGTAAGTTGTGACTCGGAGCATGATTTGCGATTCACCTCGCCTGCATTGATTAGGGCATTCCCGTGGCCAATAAACTCGATCGAGAATAACAACGAATAACTGTATTTAGCCAAAGGACTTAGTGCAATCTTGAAGGGATTCTGGCGGGTGAGTCGCGACAGCAGCAGCCGATATTTCGGCACACGCCGAAATTTCGGCACCCGCGCCCGGGGTTCCCACGTAGCTAACGCCTTAATGCCCGAAAACGCGAGTGGTTCTCACAACTTAGCCGGGAACTACGCGGCAGCTTTTTCGGCCTTTGCCTTACTATTCCCAAGCTCTTGTGAAGCGCACAAGGATTTCTGGTCTGGAATATTGAATTTGGAGTTTTGAATGCTGCCGACAGGCCGCGCCACTCCTCTGATGGGCTCTCATCCCGGCCAGACGAAAGCCTGGCCGTAGTTTGATGGGATCGTGATGGTCTGACGTTGTAGGGAAGCGCCCTGGGATCAAACGGGATTGGCGCAGGATACAGGATGGGACGATTAGTGCCTACTACCCACTAGCGACTGCCTACCGCCCACTGCCTACTGCCTACTGCCTACTGCTTTACTGCCCACTGCCTTCCTCGCCCGGGGCAAAATAGCCGCGGCGGGCATAGACTGTGTACTTTTCATCGTTCGAGGCGTCTTTGATGTGAATATCAATCTCGCGGAAAGCGCCATCGTGACGCCGGTTGGTGCTGTAGTAGCCCAGGCTATAGCGCTGCTTCAAGCGGGAGATCACTGTGTCCATGGCGGAGCGGATGGAGTTGAGGTTCCTGGCGTCGATGACTTCACCACCGGTCTCGTGGGTCATCTTGGGTACGGAAACATCCCGAAAGGAAACCTCCTCTAAGATGGGAGGAATCACATACATCGAGTGAGGGTGGGAGCCTTCCGGAACCCGAATACTGTAGATGACCGCTTCGGATTGGAGCGCTTGGTGGATGACCCGCGTTTCATCGCAGTATCCCTTTTCCGTATTTTGGTTATCGGAGACCAGGATGATGGCGTGACGGCGGCCCGGAGCGGCGCGGGCGAGATAAAGCGCCGCTTCGTAAAGGGCGTCTGGAATCACCGTACCGCCGCCGGGGCGAATGGTTGCAATGGCGTCGGCGATGCGTTGGCGATTCCTGGTCAGGCCAACTAGCATTTCGGCGCGTGCGGCGAAGTCGAACAGGGCCACCTGATCGTCGGGCTTCAAAGCGGAGAGCGTGTCGAAGGCGGCATGATGCAGTTGCCTTAGGACCGGCCCCATTGTCCCGCTGCAATCGAGGACGAGGGCAACGGACAAGGGAAGTTGGTCTCGCGAAAAATACGCGACCTGCTGCTCGACGCCGTTTTCGAGGACGCCGAAACTCTCGCGCGTAAGGTCGTTCACGATGCCGCCGTTCTGGTCGCGCACCGTCGCTTCGACCAGGACCAGGTCCACGTTCGACTTCAGCCGGTAATTGTCCCCCGTGACTGGAGGGGCGAAATTCTCGACAGGCGGAGCACCTGCGGCAGGAGGGAGTTGGCTGGGAGCGGGCCGGGTCCCGGCCATCGTGAAAGCCAAAATAGCGACAATTCGACGCGCTAGCGCATTTCTCATCAAGGTCCTACGGCTTTTCCGATGCACGAGATCAGGCATACGTTGCCAAGATACACGAACCAGCGGCCTGCGGAGAAGCGCTTCACGCCAGTCATTCTGAGCGAGAGCCGCCCGCCTGCTGTTGAGTTCCGCCGACCCCCTCACCCGGCCCATTGGCGCTAAGATAAGCGCGTGCCTGGGGTCCCGAAGGGACCTAAGATCATTAGCCGTAGGTGAAACCTACGGGCGGGCGGAGCACAAAACCAGTATCCGACCCTGAAAGGGTCGAATATTCGACCCCTGCGGGGTCGGAGACGACCAAAAGGTGGGTGCTTCATATCCGTAGGTTTCACCTACGGCTAATGATATTAATGCCCTTCGGGCATTTAACATCGCTCCCGCACGCTTATCTTAGCGCCTATGCTCACCCGGCCCGCCCCCGGCTGAAGTGCGCCGGCTGCGGTCCACCCTCTCCCTCAAGGGGGAGAGGGCTTGCGTCACTATGGTATCACCGAGTACCTGGAACTTGACACCTGACACCTGACACCCGATATCTTCCCACCCCTTCTCGACTGTTTAGGCTTTGCCATTTATAATCGCCGTTGGACCTACCTGGAGGTGGCTATGCGCAGGCGGCTTGGTTCAAGGCGAATTGGGGAGGGCACGATTGCGGTGAAGTGGGTAATCCAGGCGTTCGTCCTGGTGGTGGGGTTCGCGCTTGCGGCTAGGGACGCCCGGCCACAGGTCACGTTTTTCACACCGGTCACCGATAATGTGAGCTACAACGTGGGTTCGGAAGTCCGTGTTAAGGTAGTTCTCCCACCTTCAGACCATTTCGGTTCAGCTCCCATTGATATCTCTGCCAATGTCCGCTACGCAGGCGAACAGAAGTACTTGGAAGAGAAAAATGTTGAGCTAGCCCGCGGTGTAACGCTCGGCGCAAAGGAATCGGCGACAGAATACTATCCCTTGTGGAAGGTTCCCGAAGATGCAAGAACCGGGCGTTACGAGGTTGTACTTGCCTTGAGCGGGTCCTCGTCTGTCACGAATGCGCAACCAGTTCCCGTCACCTCGTTCTCCGTTTACCGCAAACTCGTGAAGATCGAAAGAATCCGGCTAAGCAAAGCTTTTTACACACCGGGGGATGCCGTATCCTGCGAGGTCGATCTCAAAAACCTCTCGGGACACGCGATAAGCAATCTGCGGGTCGAGTTCTCCGACCGGTATTGGCCTTGGACCGCGCAAACCTCGGAACGCGCCGGGGTGGATGTCGTAACGATTGCGCAGGATCTTTCTTTGCCGGCGGGCGGTGACCGGCATCTCGAGTCCGCCCGGGCCGCGGTTGCCACGATGCCAAAGCCGCCGGAGCAGCCACACGAGACCCCGGAGGCCAAGGCCGCGGCTGCCAAGCGAGCGAAGGAACCTGCAGTCCAACAGTATGCGGTGGTGGTGTGGGATGGCGCGCGCCGCAACATCTATGACATCGCCTTTAGTTCCGAGGTCTTCATCGCACCGGCTGGGATTACCGAACCGAAACCGTATTCCCTGCAGTACGTTTATCCCTCCCTGGACGACGTGAACGTCACGAGCTATAGGCACTTCTACCCTGCCGGCCTTGATTCAGCGGCTATTCAACTCGACCGCGAGCACACGATGTACCCCTCAGGAAGCGAGGCTACGGTGCGCTTCTCCCTGCGCAATCCAACCAGTCAGCCCTGGCGCGGGGTCAGCGTTCGAGCCCGCTTGCTTGACTCCAAAGGGAAGGAGCTTACCGCCAAGGAAATAGCCACGAGAGTGAACATCGACCCCGGCAGCGCAGCGCTTGCTGAGGAGACTACGCTCGCACTCCCGGCGGGTCAAAGCGGGATATTTCGGGCGCAGGTGGAAGTAAACGACGCGTCGGGCGAGACGCTGGCAACGAACGTACTGGAGTTGGCCGCTAACCCGCTGCCGCATTCCATCCTGATTTTTTGCGCCCATCAGGACGATGAGGGGGCGCACGCGGGGATGATTCGCGCTGCTATCGAGAATCATATCCCCATTCACTTCGTCTATTTCACCAGCGGCGACGCAGGTTCCTGCGACCGGTACTACGAGCATTCCTGCGCGCCGGATGAGGCCAGGAATTTTGGCGCGCTGCGCATGGAAGAGGCGCGCCGGTCCGTGGGTCACCTGGGGGTGCCTAGCGAGAATATCTTCTTCTTTGGATTGCCGGACGGCGGCTCCGGCCAGATCTGGTATGACCACGTGGAGGCCTCGAATCCTTATCTTTCCGTACTGCTGGCCAGCGAACATGCGCCTTACGAAGGCCTCGCCGAACCCAATTTGCCTTACGCGCGTCAAGCGGTGGTCGAGGCGGCCGAGCGATTCATACGCGAGTTCCAGCCCGAAGTCATTTATACGGGACATCCCGACGAGCGCCACGTTGACCACCGCACCAACAACTGGTTTGTGGTGAAGGCGCTTCAGGAATTGCTCCGCGAAGGCGTGGTCCGCCCCGATCAAACATTGCTGACTGACCAGGTTTACGGGCCGGGGCCGCAAGCCCATGCGCCGTACAAGTATCAGAAAAACGTCCTGAGTGTTTCCCCCGACGCTATGGCTCTCGCGCAGGAAGCTCAGTGGTATTACCAATCGCAGGGCGGCAACCGCGCGCTGGGACACCTTCGCACCTTCGACAAGCTGCGCAACGAGGAAGTCCACTGGCAGATTCTGGATTGGAAA
>CAWIUZ010000403.1:0-4179 GCA_963838915.1 uncultured Acidobacteriota bacterium | reverse complement strand
CGCCGACTTTCTGCAGAGCGCAGCGAAGGATCTCTGCAGTTGATGTTGAGCCGCTGAGGCAGAAGGAACTGCGGGGATCCTTCGCTGCGCTCAGGATGACAGCCGGCAGGCTCGCTAAATGTAAAGAAGAGTTGAACGCAAGACACTAAGCATTGCTTGGCGTTGACCCGAGCGCCTTGAGGTATTGATTCGCCAAACTCAATTGCCGGCTTTCGGTGCATACCTGAAAATGATCGGGAACCCCGAGGTTCTCATAGACCCTGCTTGTCCATCGATAAGCGTCGCGTGCCGCTGAGATTTCGACCTCCTGATTCATAGGTCCGCGGGGCGCGATGATGGTAAGCGGCCGCTCGGCCACGGCTGCCGCGACTTCCGGAAGATCGAAGCGGGTGAGGACGTCGCGGACGAACACGCTCGATTCGGTGAGATAGCGATCCACGCTGGTGAGAGCGCGGTAAGAGAGCAATCCTCCGTGAACCACCACGGCCTTGACCCGAGCGTCGAGCGCCGCCGCATAGAGCGACCACAGCGCTCCGGTGCCTTTTCCGATCAGTTGCACACCCGTGGGGTCAACGCCCGAGCGGCTTAAGACATAGTCGATGCTGCGGACCACGTCCAGGACGCGCATCCCGAACAAGTCTTCATTCATTTCCCAGGCCATGTACGCCATGGTGCACTCCCCGTTGTCCACCTGGCCGAATTCACCTTGCTCATCGCCGGGATGCGGAGGTTCGGTTGCGCCGACGCCGCGCACATCGATGGCCACCACACGGCGGCCGCCGAGGGTCAACTCCTCGAGCAGGCCGAACTCCATGCGATCGCTCTCTCGAGAGACATCACTCACATACAGAATCGCCGTGTGGTCCTTCACGCCTGCGTTGGGCTGATAAACCCAGGCGGAAATATAAATGCCGGGTTCAGAGAGGAATTCCACCTTCTCGATTTGATAACCCTTGCGCGGCGTCGTGGTTTCGCGCCGGGGCGCAAGCGGTTGGTCTGACCGCCGGTAGCGAATGACCTCTTCGATCTCTTTGCCGAGCTCACTCCGGTAGGAGGCTTGTTCGGCTGCGTCCGCAGGCGCTTTCCGCACGGGGGGCAGAGCCGCTTGCTTTGATAAAATCAGGGAATATATCGTCTGGCCCCGCTGGGAGTATCTCAGCGACCCGTTCACAGTGCACCAGAGATTCTCCCAAGGTTCAGGCGTGAACGCAGCCTCAGTCTCCGGACCCTTCCGATTATAGAACCAGCGGCAGAACCAATCGACATTGGCGATTCTCAGCTTCACGGTCCAGGCATGCGGATCATCCGCAGGCACGGTGGAGAATCGGTCCGGCACGTTGAGGAGTTTGTAACGCTCGCGAATGGCATCCGCCGCCCGATTGAAGGATGCCGAGTAGTGTTCGATGGTCACGAGCAGTGGCCTCGGCGCGACGGCCACGTGGAGATCAACCTGGTCGATTCCATAGATTTCAGCTGGGAAAAGGTGCTGTTCGGTGTCCCCCGTGCCCATCGATATGTATAAGGGAAAATCCACGGGCCATCGATTCGCCGTACCGCCCTCGTTGATGGCGGCGCACTGCACGCGCTCATCCATGGCCGCGATGAACTTGGTAAGTGTGCCGCCGCCGGAGTGGCCGGCGCAGCCAATCTTCCTGGCGTCCACCTCCGGACGCGTTTCGAGATAATCGATGGCGCGCATCCCGTCCCACACGAAGTAATGCGTCAGATCGTCACCGAGCAGCAGAAGCAACTGGCCCGGCAGAGAATGGTTCCAGGTGACAGGTCCGCCGAGTTCATCGGCATGAGTCATAGGATTCCAAAAGTACCGCCGCTCCCCCTGCCCGATCGGATCGTACGCCAGCACCACGAAGCCGTTGCGCGCGAAGTGAACGTAGGCGGACTGATATTCGGGGTAGCCTCTCGCGAGGGACGAATGGCCGCAGGGCGAGATGATCGCCGGGTAGGGGCCGCCGCCGGCCGCAGGAATGTAGAGATTACCCGTAACCCAGAAGTCGGGCTGACTCTCGAACATGACGTTCTCTACTTTGTATCCCTCGCGTTCGAACGATTTCACGATAACGGGATTCAGGGGATTCCGCTTGGGCAGTCCGTGAATCATCTCGATGCACTTTTCCCGCACGAGGCGGTTCCGTGTCGTCATTTGCTCTGGCGTGTGAATCTCGGCCCGCTGTTCATCCCAATGCGCGGCCAGTGCGTTCACCTTTTGGGTGAAGTAATTCACGAGCATATCCGGCATCAGTTGACTATAGAGGCGCGCCGCCACCGTTTGGGCCGCAGCCGCGACACCCTTGCCATCAAACGGCATCCTCAAGGCCAAGGGCAGGCTCCCAGCTTGTTTGACAAATTCCCTTCGGTTCATTCCAGCCCTCGCAAGTTCCCGTCGGAGACCTTTACAGCACCAGGGTCACACAGATTCAAAATCGGCGACAGCCAAGGTGTAGACCTTCAGGAGCGGCACGGTGAACCGAAGGCGCCCGTTCTCGACGTCACTCGACGCTCTGACGGCCGCTTCCTCGCTGTCCGGTGTGAGCAGTGTCACTTGCCGCGCCTGCGCCCCTCTTGGCAACTCGACCTCCACCTTCACATTGTTCACCGCGGATCCCCGTGCCGAATCATAGTTGAGCAGGTGGATCAGGCGGCGATTTCGCCCCACCTGCTGGGCGTGTTCGGCCACCACCGCGGTTGTTCCCGGCGCTTCCACCTCGAGCGACAATCTCCCGCCCGCTGCCCAACGCACCTGTTCGACGAGATCCTCCCAATTCAAGGGCAATTTCCAGTATTCGGACGTCATCCGCACCACAGGCGGCTTCGCAATCGCCGGCTTGATGGCGGGAACGTAGCTCACCCGCCCGTGGCCAACCTGCCTCCTTGCCGGCGAGATTTCGAGTTCGTTTTCCTCCGATCGCCGTCCGCCATAATGTGGTGCCTCGACTTGAACCAAATCCTGAAGCCCGAAGTCGGGCCGGCGCTGCCGCCAGGACGTAAAGAGGGATGTCTGCTCCGTTGCCACCAATCCGCCGCCTTGCCGCACGTATTGCCGGATCAGATTCATCTGGGTGTCATCGAGGCATTCCTGGTCAGCCAAAACGAGCGCGCGGTATTTTGAGATATCATTCAAGTGTTCGTCGTAAATGATATCGAATGGGATCCTGGCCTGGATCAGCGCCTGGGTAAACAGCATGAAGCTGACGGCGGCCCGGTCGTTGTTGAATCCCATCGTCGCATATGAATACAGCACCGCCACGTCCGCGACGCTCTGTACATCCCGGTAATAATCAAAATTCTTATTAAAGAAATCGATATACCGCTGCCGGACAGCAGGAAGAGTTTCCGGCGGCACTCGGCCCGTATCGCCTATACACTGGCGGCCAAATGCCAAGGACTCGGCCATCTGGAGAGTGGAGTCGCCCGTCACCACAAACATGGTATTTCCCAGGATGCTGGCGCTTTTGAACGACCTGATGCGGCTCACCAGGATGCCGTCTTCGTTAACCCCGGCCGGATCACCTTCTTCGCTCCAGACAGCATCCATGTGGGAAAGCAGTCGCGGGTAGTAGACCCCCTGCTCCCAGATGGTGTTTCTGCCGGATACTCCGGAATGGGGATTCGTTTCCACCGCCGCCTCGGGGTTTGCATCGCGAATGACTTCTTCCATGATCGCGTAATAGCTCTCGAGCTGATGGCAGCGAAAGTCAGTCCATTCCTGGAAGAGCGGATCGTCGATGGTGGGAGGCGGGGAGCTGACTTCTGGCGGAACAACGTATTGCACGCTCGAGAATCTCAGCCGCAGCTCGAGCTGCTGCGCGGTGTACTTGTTGCTTAAGTACTGCCGGAAATCCTTGATGGCGAGCGGATGGTGGAAGATGGCCGGTTCTGCTTGCAAGCTGGTGTTGTCGAAGTGGACCAAGTCGACCTTGGCGTCCACCACGGCGCTGCGGACAATGCGTTTCATGTACTCGACGTACCCCGGGTGCATGAAATAGACCCGCTTACGGAAGGTCTGGTCGAAATAGATAACAGGTTTGCCCAGGTAGTCGGGCACAATCCAGTCCTGCGCATCCGGCCTCTCCACCAGGAAAGTCTCGTAGGCCATGGTGCTGCCGATGTAGACACCCACTCGAATACCATACTTCTTAAGGATCGGAACGAAGTTCCGTT
>CAWIUZ010000402.1:0-6461 GCA_963838915.1 uncultured Acidobacteriota bacterium | reverse complement strand
CAGGCGGCCGACGATTCCGCCCATCAGAAGCAGGGGAATGAAGACCGCGATCAGCGAAATGCTGATCGACAGAACCGTAAAGCTGATTTCCTTGGCTCCTCGCAGCGCCGCTTGAAAGGGAGTCAACCCGTGCTCGAGGTATCGCGCGATATTCTCGGTCACAACAATGGCGTCATCGACAACAAAGCCGCTCGAGATGGTCAGCGCCATTAAAGACAGGTTATCCAGGCTGTACCCCAAAAGGTACATGACCCCGAACGTACCGATCAGCGAAACCGGAACGGCCACGCTGGGGATCAAAGTGGCCCGGACGTTTCGAAGGAAAAGGAATACCACCAGGATGACCAGGATCACCGAGATAACGAGAGTTTCTTCGACGTCGTCGACGGAGGCGCGGATGGTGACCGTTCGATCCATTCCCACTTCCATATCGATGGAGCGCGGTATCGCGGCCCCCAAATAAGGAAGCATCGCCCGGATGTGGTCCACCGTGTCGATGATGTTGGCGTTGGGCTGCCGCCAGATGAGGACAATGACGGAGGGCTTGCCGTTGGCGTAGCCCGCATTGCGGAGGTCTTCGACCGAATCCACCGCCTGCCCTACATCGCTGATGCGCACTGCGGCGCCGTTGCGGTAAGCGACGATCAACGGCCGATATTCGATCGCCTTGAACAACTGGTCGTTGGCGTCGATCTCGAGCATGCGGCGGCGGCCTGAGAGATGGCCCTTAGGGAGATTTGCGTTCGCGTTGGACAGCACGCCACGGACGTCCTCGAATCCGATGCCGTATTTGTTCAAGGCGTACGGGTCGAGTTCAATGCGCACCGCCGGCAGCGAACTTCCCCCTACGATCACCTGTCCCACTCCGCTCACCTGGGAAAGCTTCTGCGAAAGAATCGAGGAGGCGGCGTCGTACATCTGTCCTTTCGTCAGCACCGTGGAGGTCAAGGTAAGCATGAAAATGGGAGCATCCGCCGGGTTTGATTTCCAGTAGGTGGGGTTCGAAGGAAGATTGGTGGGCAGGTAACTGCGCGCCGAGTTGATGGCCGCCTCAACGTCCCGGGCGGCGGCGTTAATGTCGCGATTGAGGGCGAATTGCAGAGTGATCCTGGTCGACCCCAGGGTGCTCGAGGAAGTCATCTCCGAAACGTCCGCGATGCGCGACAACTGGCGTTCGAGCGGCGTCGCCACCGCCGACGCCATGATTTCCGGGCTGGCCCCCGGCATAGACGCCGCAACGTTGATGGTGGGGAAATCCACCTGTGGCAGCGGGGAAACAGGGAGCAGCCGGAACGCCACCGCGCCCGCCAAGGCGACGGCAACCGTGAGCAGCGTGGTCGCGATCGGCCTGCGAATGAAAAGCTCTGAAATGCTCATGAGCTATTCCGGCGTTTGATCAGTCCCGCTCAATTCAAAAGAATATCATATCGCGATATATGCCACGACAGCAAGCGGGAGAGTAATGACCCCGGACGAATGTACGCGTCATACTGCGGAGTGCCGGGAAGGGCGGGACTTGACAGTCTGTGTGAGAACCTTAATTGGCGTGTCATTCCGAGGAGCCACGGGCGACGAGTAATCTCGCTCTGCCTTGAAAACACTCAGGGCGAGATTCCTCGCGGAGTTTACCCTGAGCGCCCAGAGCGAGATCCTTCGCTGCGCTCAGGATGACAGCGAAGGGCTCGGAATGACAGCCTAAACGAGGTTGTCACAGAGACTCTCTAGCCCCTGAGGCAAAGCGGCTTCAGGGCCTAAAGGCCCAACCCAAGGCGCCTCCGGAGGCGGCAGGGCTGATGACCCGCCCTTCCAGCGTGCCCCGTTATGACGGCGATTTCCGCCATTGAGTGCTAGTTGGCGCCGAGGAGCGATTCAGTCGAACGAATGGAAAGGCCGGAACTGTGAGATGGTGCAAAAAGCAAAACGGCCGGCAGCGCCAACTGCCGGCCGTTGAGGAAAAGCTCAGGAATGTGTTCTACCGGTGTCCGCCGCCGTGAAAACCTCCAGCGCCGTGGACCCCGCCTGCTGAGCCTCCTCGGGTGAAGCCGCCGCGGTTCACGCCGCCCACTGGACCGCGTGCGCCACCCACCGGTCCGCGTGCCACGGGGCCTCCTCTAAACCCTTCTCGTCCAGCATCGCCCGGGCGAACATAGCCGCGGCCATAGTAGCCTGGACGGCCCCAATAACCTGGGCCCCCATGCCCGCCGTGGAACCAGGGCCCCGCGCCAATAAAGACCCCGCCGGCAAACCAGTTCGGTCCATAGTAGCCGTAAGGCGCGCACGCGTAGGGGTAATACGGGTAGTAGCCGTACGCGCACACGGGAGGCGCTCCGACGTAAACCGGTCCCACTCCGACTCCGAAAACCACCGGTTGAGCCTGTGCGGAAGGCGCTGCCATCAAACCAACACCAAGCAAGCTGAGTAGCATTAGCTTTTTCATGGTTCATACCTCCTCGGCTCCGAAGAGCCCTTTCAAACTTCAACCTTGTAGGAGGCAATGGAGATGCCAAACTGGAGTTTCCCGGCCCGTGAGCTATGTGCTCTGGATTTAAGGTAATGGGTGGGATCGCGAGGGATTATCGAATTTAGCCGATAACACCCGATCTGGTGGTTTTCAGTTAAGGCGGTGTTTTTCGGCCACCATGAAGACTGGTTCCCTTCCGCGGAGAAGCGACGGAGAACATCGCAATGTCATCCCGAGCGCAGACTTCATGATCCTTCGGCTCACCACCGTTCATGAAAATGACCTCTCCCCCTTGGGGGAGAGGGTGGACCGCGACGGCGCTTTTACCAGCCGCCGCGGCCCGGGTGAGGGGGTCCTGGTTCGGTATTTTCATGGCAGCGAAGGATCTCTGCAGTTGTTCGTGAATCGTTGAGCCACGGGAAACTGCGGAGATCCTTCGCTGCACTCTAAATGACAGGCGGTTGATCTATTGCGCCGCAGGCGCCCTGGAGTGCGGTAGCGACAGCTACCGCCTTTCTGCCTGGATTCCAAGGCGCTTTGCGAAAGCCCTACCTCGCGTCGACAACGCAACGGAATCCCAGCGTGCCCGCGCGGTCCTTGCTGGGCGCGATCAACAGATACTTCCCGTGCTCGGTCAGTTTATAAGCCTGGGGGAAATACCACAGCGAGCCCTGCGGCTGATAATAGCTGCCGCCTTTCAGGATGCCGGCGCGGGTATGCTCATCGGCGAATTCATCCGTCCACTGCCAGACGTTGCCGACCAGGTCCGTCACTCCGAAGGGGCTCGCGCCCTGGGGATATGCGTCCACGCTCGTTGGGGGACGCATGTCACGGCTCTTTTCCGGAGAGGGAACTCGCGCGGCGTCCCATTCGTTGCCCCAGGGATAAGTGCGCCCGTCCGCGCCTTGCGCGGCGTATTGCCATTCCCATTCGTGGGGCAGCCGCTTGCCTGCCCACTGCGCGTAAGCTCGAGCGTCCTCAAGCGAAACCCAGGTGACGGGTTTGCTTCGCCAGCCGTCAGGGTAGTTGCCGTTCTTCCAATCGCGCAGGAAATGGTGATCGTCTTGGGGATGATAGCGGGTCGCATCCAGGAATTTCTTGAACTCCTCATTTGTAACAGGGTATTTATCGATATAGAACGACTTTACGTGCATCTTATGAAGATGATAACGGCGGGGTGCGTCCTCCCAGGGAAACTGGAGGTCCACGCCCATGTCATTTCCACCTTCGATCATGATCCCCACGGTGCGGAACACATAATCCCCCTCCGGAATCTCGACCATGCCTTCCGGCGCTGAGGCGGCAAGCGAAGTGGAAGGGATCTCGACGAGTTTCTGCGGCAGGAACTTCCACTCGGTCGAGAGGCTCCGAAGCGGCGTGCGCGAAAGCTCCCGCATCTGGCTCACCAAGGCGGCGACGGTTCCTTCAGGCGCCTGGTCCTGAGCGAGGAAGGCGCCGAAACCCTCGCCCTCGATCTCAAAGCTGAGCACCGCGCGATCGCCTTGGACCTCGGGCTTCAGTTCTTCGCCGTGCCAGAGGTCATAGAAGCGCTCCCCGGCGTGATAAGGGACCTCGATCTGGCGCCCGCCGAGGTCATACTGATTGCGGTTGACCAGGGTCCAAAGCGTGCGGCCTCGGCCCGGGAACTTGCTGGCAAACACACCATAGCGGAGCGTGGGAGTGTGAGGTTCCCAATCCGGGCTGATCAAGAGGGCCGCCATGGCGCGTTCAATCTTGGCGACGCGGCGCAAAGCCTCGGCGTCACGCGGCGTGATCTGGTTCCAGATTCCCCAGATGTTCTCCCAGCTTTCGTAGCCTACGCCGTTGAAAAAGGCCAACTGCAAGTTGTCGGTCTTGCGGCGGTTCCAACGGTCGCACACATTCACCATGTGGCGGGGCTCGAGCCACTTGTAGCGGCTGATCATGGGTACAAAGGTGTATTTCCAGTAGCCCCACGAAAGGTTGTTCCACGCGAGCGCTTCGTCGGAGGGGCCGCCCTCGGGTTCGAGTGCAATCGGGTGTTGACTCGCGGCGGAAGCGGTGCGGAAGGAGCGCGGCACGCCGTCGAGCGTGTCGCCGTTGATGCCATCCGCGCCGATCTCCGCCATGGCCTGAGCGGTGGCTACGGCGTTGGGCAGCTTGGGATCGCGCGTCCCCTGGTCCCAAAGCATCACTGGGAAAAGCACGCGCACTCCCCGGCGGTGGAAATCCCGGATCATCTGGCGCAGGCCCTCGACCCCGCCCGGCATATCGCGCAGCAGGTCGTACTGGTCGCGATTGTCGATGCCGATGTTGGGATAGGTGTGCCAGATCAGCACCGAATCGATGCCGCCGTAGCGCTTCTCGAGGTCGTCGAGGTAGCGGTCCACGGTGTACTTGCCCGCGACGGGGTCGTAGAAGTATCGGTCCTCGACCATCATTTGCGGTTGGATGAAACTCGACTGCGTCCAATTGAGCTCCGGCCGTTCGTATTGAGAGCCATCGTAGCCAATCCGAATCCGGCGCTCAGTCCGCCAGTGGCGGACGTCGGTGATCCAGGTTTGGAAAGCCTTCACGGGATCCTGGATCTCATCACTGCGATAGCAACACTGGTCGGTGTCGACCTTGCCGTTGTCCGGCCCCGGGATCTGCTCGCCTTGAGGTTCAAATCTCGTGTCCTGCGCCCAGAGGCAGGATGCCAGGAGCAGAGAAACAATGCCTGCGAATAACCAGCGCTTTGCGTTCATGTGGTTTCCTCGGATGTGAAGCGTGACGACTGCACTGCGCATTATGCCCACAATTCACTGGCGCATCAACAACATTCCCGCAGAGAACGATGAACCACCAAGACACGAAGACGCCAAGGCAAAGCGTCTTGGGTCAGCTCGTGCGTTTATGTCTTGGTGTATTTGTGCCGTGGTGGTAAAACCGTCTTTACCGGCCGCTCACCGGTGGCAGAGCGAGTTCGCTTTATACTCAACAGGTTTTGGATCGCTATGGCTTCGATATTGGACACGGCCGGTCGCGGCAAGTCGACCGCGGGGATTACCTTGGTGGGCATTTTCTTGTTCTTCGGCGCGGTCATGGCCGCTTATGCCGGGACGACTTTGATCTGGCGTGGAACTGTCCTCGACGAATTATGGGCTCTTAATATGCCTGCTTACGAGCGGTTCGCCCCCTTCGGCGCAATCGCGGGGCCTGTCTTTTTTCTGCTCAGCGCGGCTCTGGCGTGTGCCGGAGCGGGATGGTTCAAACGCCGCCTGTGGGGATGGAGATTGGCCACCGGCGTGATCGTTGTTCAAGTCCTGGGGGATCTGATAAATCTTCTTAGGGGCGATTTCATACGAGGTGGAATCGGCCTGGCAATTGCCGGCTTGTTGTTGTTCTACCTCCTGCGTCCAGAGGTCAGAGTCTTATTTGAGCAAAGCGGTGCCTCTGGAACTCGTTGACGGAGTCTCTTGGTGCCTTTGTGCCTTGGTGGTCAAGCAGCACTAACGGCAATGAATCTCGAACTCGGCTTTATCCGAGCGCATGTTTCCGCTTCCGATCTGCGCCCAGCCGTGAAAATTCTCGCCAGGCCTGCCCACCCTCCAGGTGAAATGAACCGGTTTCGATCCTGCCCCAGCGAAATGGAGGGTTTGCCGGCCTTCGCCCTTCGCGCCGTCGGACCTCTGAATCGCGTAGATAACCGTGTTGGGTCCGTCAACTCGTATCAAGCCGTGAAAGTTGATGGTGACGGGGCAGGCTCCACCGTAATTGCCCGGTGTCGCCCGCAAGGCCATCTCCGTGATGTGGCCGTATTGCGCGGAGTCGCCGGCTCTAGGCGAGAGGAAAAACAAGCAGGCGCCCAGAACCAGCAGCGCCCGAAAAATCCTTCTTCCACGAGATGACATAATAGAAAGCCTCCGGTAATGAGTTTCGTAGAAAGCTACGGTCTCGGCATCTGGAAATTCATCTTTTGTGGTTCGCCTTTGATGTGCGAGGTTTCGTTGCTCAGCACTTTCTCGAGCACCATCGTCAT
>CAWIUZ010000401.1:0-3837 GCA_963838915.1 uncultured Acidobacteriota bacterium | reverse complement strand
GCACTCGAGTTTTTCAATATAATTCTCTAGCCGAACGGATACTGCATACCCTGCGAGCGTTGGAGCAATTTCCCTTCCAAAAGAAATATTCATACCTGGCAAGCAAGCCGCTGATTATACAAGACAAATGGGGCGCGAGGCCACACTTTAAGCATTCGGTACGGAATTCCGTATCTTCAATTCTGAAATCTGTAGGAACAAGGCAGTGGGTCGCTTTCCCGTACCACCTGAACACCCCGGGCGATGTACGGGTAGGACTTGCCCGCCTGCCGCGGCCCGGCGAAAGGGGACGGCAAGCCGTCCCCCTACAGCGGCGGATTGGGGTCCATCACGAGTTGCCTTGCGGCCAAGAAAGTGTTTTCATGGATTTTGGAGTTCAGGCGAGGCATTGCCAAAGGAGGTGTTTCTCGACGTGAGCGAATCTCATCTTAAGCGTGAAGAGGGTTTGCCTTCGAAGAAGGTGCGGCTGACCTTGATGATTGGTTTCGGCGGCCTGCTGGCCCTGATGCTTGTCGCCGGCCTGGAGGCTCTCGATCTCGCACGCCAACTGCACGCGCAGGAAGAGAACATTCGCCGCAGCTTCCTGGCGCATACCCAGCCCCTGATGGTTCTATCATCGTCGATCTGCGTCTACAACGACCGAGTGCAGGAGTACTTACTGAGCCAGGACCCGCAAGCCGAGGGGCTCACTCCCGACGAATTCTCACGGCTGAACGCGGAAGTCGATTCGATGCTTAGGGCGTTTCCCGATACTCGTCCGCCGGAAGAAGAAGCCTTGTTCGACAACCTTCAACGCCTGTTCGCGGCTCAGCAGGGAATGATGCATCCCATCCTGTCGTGGAATCCGGAGGAGCGCCACAGGCAGGCTCTGCGGCTTTTGCATGAACAAGTTCTTCCTGAACAAGCCCGCATCCAGGAAACCACGGAGAGAATCGCCCTTTGGAACAGGCAGCAACTGGGCGCGGCAAACCAGGAGATTTTTGCAAGTTTTTCGAGCTTGCAAGCGCGCCAATCGCGGCTGCTGGGCATCTCTCTCGCCGCCGGGTTGGTGCTCTCTCTCTCGAGCGCTCTCTACCTCCTCCACCTCGAGCAGCAGGGACAGCGGCGCTATCAGGAACTCGCCCGCAGCCGCACCGAACTCGAAGCCTTATCGGCGCGGCTCGTCGACGCCCAGGAAACTGAGCGCCGGTCGATCTCCCGCGAACTGCACGACGAAGTGGGGCAATCTCTGGGCGCCCTTTTGGTGGAGGTTGGCAGGTTGGAAGCTGCGATCCCCGCCGTCGCGCCGCAGATCAAGGACCATGTCAGCAAGATCAAATCTGTGGCCGAAACCGCGGTTGAAACCGTGCGCAACATCGCCTTGCTGCTTCGCCCCTCGATGCTGGATGATCTTGGCTTGATTGCCGCCCTCGAGTGGCAGGGCCGCGAGGTGTCGCGCCGCAGCGAGACGGAAGTTGAGATACAATCCCTTGACGTTTCGGAAACCATCCCGGACGAGTACAAAATCTGCATCTACCGGTTGGTTCAGGAGGCGCTCAACAACGCGGCGCGCCATAGCGCCGCCAGGAATGCCAAAGTAACGGTTGAACAGAAGTCGGACAGAATTTTGGTGACCGTTTCGGACGACGGTCGCGGCTTTGATCCGCAGAGGGCGCGCGGCCTGGGAATCCTGGGAATGGAAGAGCGTGTCAAGCGCCTGGGCGGAAAGCTCGCCATCGACTCAAAACCGGGCACAGGCACAACCGTCCGCGCGGAGTTTCCGCTTTCCACAGGATCGAAGGTGTGATCCAGTCAGGTAAATTGTCATCCTGAGCGAAGCGAAGGATCTCTGCAGTTCACCGAGCATCGTGAAATCAAGAAAATGCAGATCCTTCTTCGCCTCCGGCTCCTCAGGATGACATCGTCGGCTGGCGCAGAGCGAAGCTCTGTGGTTTTCACTGATTGGAATCTTGCTCAAGCGAAGCGAAGGATGACAGCCCTTCGACTTTCTCGCAGCCTTAGCATTATGAAACCCATTCGCGTCCTGCTCGCCGATGACCATAAGTTGATCCGGGCCGGCCTTGTTCTGGTGGTCGAGCAGCAGCCGGACTTGAGTGTGGTCGGCGAAGCTGATGACGGTCGCCAAGCGGTGGAACTCGTCGAGTCACTAAGACCGGATGTTGTGGTGATGGATATCGGCATGCCCAACTTGAATGGCATTGAAGCCGCACGCCAGATTACGGCCCTTCGCCCGGACACCGCAGTGGTGATCCTGAGCATGCATGCCGACGAAGGCTATGTGCTGCGGGCTCTCAAAGCGGGCGCCCGCGCTTACTTGCTGAAGGACTCCGCCACCACCGATCTTGTCCAGGCCATCCGCGCCGTCGTCGACGGGAAGTCATTCTTCAGCCCCGCGGTCAGCAAGGTTCTGCTGCAGGATTACATGCGCAAGCTGCGCCGGACCGGCGCGGAAGATTCCGATGATCTCCTCAGTCCGCGCGAGCGCGAGGTTCTCCAACTGGTTGCGGAAGGCAAATCGAGCAAAGAGGTCGCGAACCTGCTGAATCTCAGCACTTACACCGTGGAAACCCACCGCGCAAAGATCATGCAGAAGCTGAATCTGAAAGGTGTGCCGGAGTTGATTTTGTACGCGGTGCGGAAAGGAATCATTTCCTGACAGTGGCTAGTGCCTAGTGCCTAGTGGCGGGTGCTTCTTGAATCTGGAATCTAGAATTTAGAATCTCAAATCCTGGACTGCCGAGCGAACAATTCTCCGAAAGACAGCCCTCTCCCTTGGGGAGAGGGTGTCCCGCGACGGCGTTTTCATCAGCCGTCGCGGGACGGGTGAGGGGTCACTTCCATCCACCCTTACGCCGCGATGAACAGCGTGTGCCCCTGGCGATTCACAAGCAGCAGAGGATTTTTCCCCGCCTTCTCGACCGCCCGATCGAAGTCATTAACATTGTTCACGCTCTGATGATTGACTTCCTGAATCACATCACCCTGCTGCAAGCCTGAGTCTGCAACAGGACTCGAAGGATTGATCTCCGTGACCACCACGCCCTTGGTATGAGCCGGCAGCCCCAGTTGCTGGGCCGTATCGGCCGTGACGTTTTCCACCGTAACGCCTTCCAGCGCTCCTTGCGGATTTTCCGGCGCGGCGCTCGCCCGCTCATTCTCCGTGGGCATTTCCCCTAGCTTGATTGCCATATCGCGCTCGCTGCCGTTGCGCCACACCTTCAGGTTGGCGGTCGTTCCGGCCGCCATCAAGGAGATGCTCATCCGCAGCTCGCTGCTGTCGGTTGGCCAGCGCTGCGCGCAGCCTAGGCATCAGCGGTACGCTTCTCTGCGATGACGAACGGAGTGGACGCGCAATGTGTCGCCGGATTGGGAAAAAATCAGGCGGTAATCACCAGAACGTAAACGGAGCTTTCCGGTAAGCTCGCCCTTTAGCTGCTTGACATCCCCTTGCCCAGTACGCGCGAAACGAAGCAGTGTGTCAAAGAGTTTTTGTGCGTGCGGCTTGTCGAGGCGGCGAACGTCAGCCCTTGCGGCTTCAGACCACTCAATGTTGGGGACCATCTTTACTCGTTAAGTCCTTCATTGTCAGCCCGAAATCATCGAGAACTTCTTCCATGGGGATGCCTTTGCCTCCCCGGTCCTCAAACCAGGCTTCCGAGTGAGCTACCGCGTGCGGCCTTCGGTTACAGGTTCGTCGTCAAAGGGGGCGAACATGGCACGCGCCACGGGATCGAGCATGGCTTGGAGCAGACCGACGACAGCAGAGACTTGGCTTGGCGCCAAACGTTCGATCAGTTCATGCGCCTGCTGCTTTTCGGTGCCGGAATCGTGCGCCAT
>CAWIUZ010000400.1:0-23531 GCA_963838915.1 uncultured Acidobacteriota bacterium | reverse complement strand
TGTCCTGTTCTTCGGTTGCAGCGTATTGCTACAATCCGTCCGCGGAAAATGCTCGTCTGCTGAAGCAAGGCTATCAACAGGCAGCGCTTTTCCAGGCTCACAACGGCGACCCCGAAGGCGCGATCCAGAAATACCAGCAGGCGCTGAAGCTGCTTCCTAACGATCTGTCCTTGACGCTGGCGCTCGGCTACCTGCTCGTAACCCAGAGCCACTATCTGGAGGCCGTGGATCTGCTCTTGCCCGCCTCGGACCTATACCCCAAGTCGGCGGATGTCGTGATGTTGCTGGGGTCGGCGTTTTACGGAATGGAGAACCTGGACGAGGCTATCGCGCAATGGAACAAGGCGCTTGCCCTGCAGGATAACTCGCGTCTCCGCGACGCGATTTCGAAGGCGGAACGCGAGCGCGATATCGCGGGCTACTACCGCGAACTGCACAGCGAGCACTTCCTGCTCCGCTACGGGGGAGAGCCGGTCGAGAAACTGAGCGGCCAGGTACTGAGCAGCCTGGAGGCGTCGTTCCAGAACCTCGTGCTCGATCTTGACTATTCCCCGCGCGAGATCATTATCGTCATTCTTTACCCTAATCAGGCGTTCCAGGACATCACCCGCTCGCCGAACTGGGTGGGCGCGCTCAACGACGGGAAAATTCGCGTGCCTGTATCCGGCTTGACCCAGATGACCGCCGAACTCGCCCGCGTGCTTAAGCACGAACTGACCCACTCCTTCGTGCGGCAGATTACCATGGGCCACTGCCCAACCTGGTTTAACGAGGGTTTGGCGCAACTGGAGGAGGGTGACACCACGGCTCGATTGGGCGCACAGCTTGCGCGGGCGGCGGCAGGCGGACACTTGCCCTCGTTCCAGGCGCTCGAAGGCCCCTTCCTGAATATGCCGCAGGACCAGGTGGCGCTCTCTTATGCCAAATCGCTCGCTGCCCTCGAGTACCTTCGAGCCAATTTTGGTATGGATGAGATTTGTGCCCTGCTCAAAGCCATGCCCTCTCAGCCTGACTTCAGTCTTCTTCTTCAAAACGAGCTTCACCTCACCTACCCCGCATTCGAGCAAGAGGTCGCCAATTACCTGGTGAAGAAGTACGGAACTTAGGGTGCCGGGGCCGGCCGAAGGGGTCATGGAGTGCGGCAGCGAAGCTTGCCGCCGTGGAATACGAGCGAACGGCGGCATCTGGGGCTGCCGCACTCCAAGGTGCCCTAGCCTGCGAGGTCGTGGCGCGACGGAACGCCGCCCAGGCCTTGCGCGGTCTCGACGGCCCTCACGACCGCTTCTGCGGTCGTCTCGGCTGCGGCGGTGCCGACAGTGTTCACGTCAGCCTGTTTTCGGCCCACGGAAAGCGCGAACACCAAGTCGCCGTCCCATTGGGTATGAACGGGGCGAATGGCGCGTGCCAGCCCGTCGTGCGCCATCTGGGCTACTTTGGTTGCCCGCATTTTATCGAGGGCGCTGTTGGTCATGATGACCACCAGCGTCGTGTTGGTTGCTCCGAAAGCATGGCCGGCGCGGCCTTCGAACATGCACTCCGCAGTCCCGGCGAACTCGGCTGAGTCACGCGCGAGACGAGCTCCGGCCAGCACATTGCCGGTCCTGGGATCTACGACATCGCCAAAGGCATTCACCACGGCGAGCGCCTGCACACGGACTCCGCCATCGAACTCCCGGCTCCAGAACCCCACGCCGCCTTTGGTGGCGCGCTCAAGTCCGAAGAGTTTTCCGACCGTAGCTCCGGTCCCCGCACCAACCGACCCTTCTACAACTTCTCGACTTGCTTTCCGGCAAGCTCGAAGCGCCATTCGCCGGTCAGGGCGAGCGTTTGAAGACCCCAAGTGGAGGTCGAAGATGACCGCGCCAGGAACAATGGGCACGCGGATTTTTCCGGCTGGAAATCCCACGCCACGCGCTTCCAGGTAATCCATAGCACCCGCGGCAGCGTCCAGGCCGAACGCGCTCCCTCCGCTCAGGAAGATGGCGTGCGCGCGCTCCACCACATGGCCGGGAAGGCAGGTAGCCAAATCGCGCGTACCCGCAGCGGAGCCGCGAATATCCACTCCGCAGACCGCGCCCCCTTCACAGAGGACAACGGTGCACCCCGTCAGACCTTTAGAGTCGCTGGCGTGTCCAATGCGAACGCCTGGAATTGTGTGCAAATCGAAATCCTCACCGCAAGGTTGCGGAGACGCAGAGAGAAGGCCTTTCGAATTCATTATGCCGCTGCTCTGCGCCCCCGCGATGCGAGAGTTCCTGGAGCGTCCTCTTAAATGTGCTTGAGGGTGGTTTTGATCTGATCGTCCAGCTTCTTAACCTGTTTTTCTTTATCCGCGTTCGGCGTCTCTTTCAGCAGGCCTTCGGCAGTCTTCACCGCCCCGGACGCTTCGTTGCAGACCGCCCGGAGTTTCACAGGATCGTTGCCGCTCTTGCGGTCGAACAAACCTGCCCCGATGACAAGTTGATTGCCGAGGAAAATCGTGAAATCCAGGCCGTCGATCGTGGTGGAGCCGGAGGCCAGGGCGTTTCGGGCCTTCGCCCGATCGCCGCCCACTGCTCCCGCCAAGGCGTCGTCAACCCCTTCGTTGAGTGAATCGACCGCCGCGGCATCCTGGTGGTCCGGCTCGATCCAGCCGCCCTGCTTGACCTTCTCGAGATCAGCCACTTCAACAGGACCCTCGACGGAGGGGTAAGGCGCCTCCAGAGTCAACTGCTTTGACACCTTGCCGCCTTCCAATAACTGATGCGCGGTCTCGGCCAAGCCGAGGGCAGCCTTCATCCCGTCTTGCAGGTTGTCGTGACGCAAGCGCTCGTATTCGGCTTTGAAATGCGTGTTCTTGGTCGCGTCGGCGCCTTTTGCATAGGCTTCCACCAGATTCTTGCAGCTCTCGAGTTGCGCGGTATAAATCACCGCACGGAGCACCTGCGCCCGTTCCGTATATTTCGTCGCCGGTGAAGCGGTGGCCAACCCATCCGTAAACTCCAGGGATCGGTCGAAGCGGTTACGCTGGAACATATCTTTGGCGTCCTGGTAATCGGCCCCGGGGCCGGTGGGCTTCTGCACGGGCGCCGAACAGCTCAAAACGAGTGCCAGGCTGGTGAGCAACACCACCAGCACCCAATGAAAATGTAGGAGCGAACGATTGGCTTTGGGCATTTGCTTATCTCCTGAGGGAGTGAAGGCGTGGTTTGTGCCGCCGGGGGAACATCCGTGGCGGCTCAGCTCAACACCCCCTTGAGTCACTTGGTCTCCCTTGCCGCATCATCTCTGCCGGGCTGGTCCGCCAGGCAAGGCAGCAAGGCAATACAATTCGGCGCGTGAACTATATGCCAAGCCTGGAACGAATTCAATAGGGGCGTTGACCGGGTAGTGTCCTAGTTTGGGCGTAGCGCCCACCTTTAGGTCGGCAAATGCTGGCCTGAAGGCCAGCGCTACGATCAAACTAGGGCAGTACAGTTGACCGCCGTAGGTGGGGTCCAAGTCACCAGCCCGCGCAGACCACGAGCGCCCTCAACGGACGCCCCACTCCGGTCTTTCCTAAAAAGACTGGCAATAGAATGGCGTTGATCCGATAATCTCTTGCCTGGCTTGCAGGTCGCGCTGGAGACATGCCATGAAGACTCTCTTCCTCACACTCCGGTCCATCTTCTACATGACTGGGTTTTTGCTTTTCTTTGGTTGGATTGCCCTGAGCGTGCGGGTCTTTGACCCGCATATCGGAATCGCCTTGCCTGCAGGGGTCAAAACACCCGGCATTATCATGGTAGTTCTAGGAGCGATTCTGGTGCTGGTGTGCGCAGGCGTTTTCATTATCCGAGGTCGCGGAACACCCGCTATTTTTGACGCGCCGCGGGCTTTCGTTGCCGTCGGTCCCTACCGATACGTTCGCAACCCCATGTATATCGGGGGGCTGATTCTCCTGCTTGGCCTGGGTCTCTACCTAGGCTCGGTAGCGATTTTGCTCCTGGCGTTGCTTCTCTCTTGCCTTATCCATGTATTCGTTCTCTTCTACGAGGAACCCACCCTGATGCGCCAGTTCGGGGGATCCTACGAGGAGTATCTCCGATCCGTCCGGCGGTGGATTCCGCGTTTGCCGGCAGAATGAAAGCGCGCGGAGAGCCGGAGAGTACGGTAATCTGTCTCCCTGCAACTCGTATATAATCTCTCGGACGGCTATGGCACTCCCCAAAGCAAAGTGGCTGCTCTTGACAGGGTTAACCTTGGTCGTGCTACTTGGTTTCGCAGGGTTGGCCATCTGGAAAGCTTCGAGAGCACTTCGGCAGGCCAACTCGGAAGTGGCGGAAGAAGAGGACCTGAAATTTGCGGTTTCGCGCTTAAACCGTGCGATTTCCCCGGGCATCGAATGGATCAGTTCGCCTGCTGCGTTCAATGATGCGGCCTTTTTTGGCGGCCACCTCTTCGTTTGCGGCCCTTCGGGCTTGATTGAGTATTCCATGGACGGGAAGCCCGCGGCGCGCTACCGAGTGGGCCTCGAGTTGCCTTCCGCGCCTCTAATGGGTATGTCGATCGGTCGCGCTGCAGACGCCGCCGAACCGGAACTCTACCTCGCCACGGCGGGTGGCGGCCTTCTGGCGCTCAGTGAAAAGAGTCTGAGGCAAATCCTCCCGGAGGCGGCGTCGCTTCGGCGGCTTACTGCCGTGCTAACCCTGCCCACAGGCCGGGTTTTGTTGGGCACGGAGAAAAACGGCGTCTTGGCTTACGACGGCACGCACCTCTCGTCTTTCCATTCCCAACTTGCGAATCTGCATGTCACAGCGCTCGCGGGGGACGACTCGAACCTCTGGGCCGGCACGCTCGCGAATGGCGTCATCCATTGGCACGCGGGCCAGGCCGACCGCTTTGCGGAGTCCGATGGACTGCCCGATGCGCGCGTTCTTTCCCTGGCGGTCGACGGAGACCGGACCTTCGCGGGCACGCCAATGGGCGTGGCGGAATTCCGGGGCGGGAAGTTCACGCGTGTGCTGGCCTCGAGTTTCTTCGCGAGTTCACTGCTGGTCGAGGGGGAAACGCTTATCGTGGGCACGCTCGATGAAGGCATTCTCGAGGTCCCGCTTGCGGAACGATCGGGTACGAGCCCGCGCCCGCGCGGCCAGGAAATCTCCGGCCGCATCATGCGCCTGCTCTCGGCGGAGGGCGACCTCTTTGCATTGACGGAGAGCGGGTTCTACAGCTTCAATCCGCGCGGCGGCGCATGGCGCCCCGCTTTCGAGCGTGAAGCCTCGCTGCTCGAGGACCGGAACGTCTCCGCGCTCGAGTTCGACTCCTCCGGCCGACTCTGGGTGGGTTACTTCGATCGCGGCCTCGACGTGCTTTCGCCCGGCGGCGAGCGGGCTACGCACATCGAGGATGAGCATGTTTTCTGCGTCAACCGCATCATTCACGACCCACAGCGCGACGCCACCATCGTGGCCACTGCCAATGGCCTCATCGTGTTCGACGGCGCATTGCGGCAACGCGAAGTGCTGGGCCACAACGAGGGGCTGATTGCCGATCACGTCACAGATGTGGCCTTGACGGCAGGCGGCATGACTTTGGCCACGCCGGCCGGCATAACGTTTCTCACTTCCGGCGGCGCGCGCAGCATCTACGCTTTCCACGGCCTCGTCAACAATCACGTCTACACCCTGGCGGCGGAGGGCACGCGACTGCTGGCGGGAACGCTCGGCGGCCTCTCGATCCTTGACGACGGCCAGGTGCGCACGAACTACACCACCGCCAACTCCGGGTTGAAAGCCAACTGGATTACCGCCCTGGCCCGCGTGGGCGACGAGTGGTTCGTGGGAAGCTACGGGGGCGGGATCTTTCGCCTCAACTCCACCGGTCGCTGCGAGAGGTTTCCCGACGCCGCGGGGGCGTTCGTGGTGAACCCCAACGCCATGCTCGCTACCGGCCAGCGCGTTTACGCTGGGACCATGGAAAGAGGATTGTACGTTTACGATCGCGCGCTGGGGCGCTGGAACGACGTAACGACGGCCTTGCCCTCGCCCAACGTCACGGCTCTCGCGGTCCATGACGGGTACCTTTACGTTGGTACGGACAACGGTTTGATTCGGGTACTGGAAACGAGCCTCGAATAACGCATTGGCTCGTAGTTAGATTAGAGCAGCCAGCCCTCTCCCCCGGGGAGAGGGTGTCTCGCTCCGGTGATTTCACCAACCGGAGCGAGACGGGTGAGGGGTTGGTTGCTCAGATAGGCGACGCCACCAGCATCGGCGTCGCGACCACTGCATTTCCCGTCTTGACTTTTGGCTTGCCCGTGCCGCGGCGGACCGTACGACACGGACAGGAGGGATCATAGCCGATGGAAAGTTTGACCGGGACAAACCGGCTTCGGAACGGAAGTGACCCCTCACCCGTCACGCGACGGCTGGAGAAAGCGCCGTCGCGTGACACCCTCTCCCCTGGGGAGAGGGCTTTAGTTCCATGTCGGAGAAGGACTGCGCTTCCAGAAATTTCGGTGGCGCTCTTTCTTCTGCTTGCCACCGCCTCCTGGTGCCTCGGTGACGCCGGCGTCATCATCCCGCTCGGAGAGGAGCGGCCAAACCCCGCAATTCTGTCGCTCGATGAGATGCACATCACCGTCTACATTGACAACGGCGATGCGCGCGTCTTCATTCAGCAGATTTACGGCAGCCATCACGGAAACGTCCTCGAAGGCAATTACCTTTTTGCTTTGCCCAGCCGTGCGGCGATTTCGGATTTTGCGGTGTGGGACGGCGTAACGCGCATCCCCGGTGTCATTCTCGAGCGCAAGCGGGCGGAGGAGATCTATAACGCCCTTAAGGCGGAGTCGATCGATCCAGGCCTGCTCCAGATGGGCGAGCGCGGCGCGGAAGAGGCTCGGCGCAGCCAGGTGTTCAGCGCACGCATCGTTCCCATTCCGGGCTTTGGCACGAAGCGCGTCGAGATCGAGTATCACGAAGCCCTCCCGGTTGAAAATCTCCAGTCGCTCTTCGCGGTGCCTCTGCATCCCGATGCCTACCAGGCTCAGTCGGCGGCTCACCTCACAATCGACTTCGAGTTGCACAGCCAACACGCGATCCGCGACTTTCAGGTGGTCGGACAGACTTTCCCGCTGAAGATTACGGAGCGCGGACCATCCGTGCTGAAAGCTTCGCTTGAAGCCAACAACATTCTGTTCAAGGAGGATTTTGCCGTCCACTACACCTTGGACGAAGCCAAGGCTGATTCGCTCGAGGTTCTGACGTACCGTAACCCGCGCCCTCCCGAGGTCGATGCCGCGGCGACGGAGGCCCCGCCCGCGCATTCGAGCGAGCCGGGCTTTTTCGAGGCCTCGGCATTGTTCGCGACACACGGCCCTGTTGCCTCTTCCGGCGGCGCAGCCTCAAGCGGACCGCCGCGTACTATTCTGGTATTGTTCGATACTTCGCTTTCGATGCAGTGGGAAAAGTTGGAGCGGAGCGATCAGGCCATGGAAGCGCTGCTACGCTCTCTCGGCCCCAAGGACCGCTTCAACCTCCTCCTCTTCAATACCGAGCTGAACTGGTTCGAGAAGCAGCCCGCGGTGGCGGACAAGCCCACGGTCGAGCGCGCGCGCGAATTTGTGCGAGCCAGCGGATTGCGCGGCGGAACCAATCTTCAGCAGGCGCTCGCCGCCGCTCTCGATCAGGCGAAAGGCTCGCCGGGCGAAAGCTACATCATCCTCTTGAGCGACGGAGACGCCACGCGCGGCCTGATTGGCACGGGCCGATTGGCGGCGTGGTACTCCGAGCAGTGGAAGGCCTTGGCCGAGGTCTCGCGTCCTCGAACCTACACCTTCGGTGTCGGCGATGACGCCAACCAGGCGCTGCTCCGCCTGCTCAGTGCTAATCGCGGTCTCACGGAATGGGTCCGATCGACGGAACCGATGGATTTCAAGCTGCATGCCTTCCTCGGCAAGATTGGGCGGGATTCACTGGCGCAACTCAAACTCAGCCCCACGCCGGCGGCGAACTTCGATCTTGTTTATCCGCTCGAGGACACCGTCTTCCCCGGCTCTCTCGCCGCCTGGGTCGGCCAATACAAAAAGCCATTGACCACCGCGCAGTTCGACGTCCAAGCCATTCGGGAAGGCGCTGCCACCAGGATGCGCGCCAGCGTGCCTCTGCCACAGGAGAATCTTGAGCACCCGGACCTGCCGCGCACCTGGGCGAAAGCGCGCGTCGATGCGCTGCTCGCCAAGATCGAACGTGACGGCGAGGATCGCGCCTCCGTGGACGAAATCATCCGGCTGGCTCGCAAGTACAAATTCGTTACGCCTTACACCTCGTTCCTGGCGGCGCCCCGCGCTTTGTTGCGCCCGCGGGTGATCCGGCCCGGCGATCCGGTGATTCGCGTGAAGACCGATCCCTCTATAAGTTCCGTGGTGGCGCTTTTCCCCTTTGGATTGATCAAAGCGCTGCGCTACCTGCCGGGCGAAGATATATGGCAAACCCGCTTCCTGGCGCCTGAAGACATGACCGATGGGACCTACGTGGTTCGCCTCATCCTGCGCGACCGCGATGGCCACGTTTATCGGGAGTCGAAGAGCTTCGTTATCGTGACCGAGGCGCCGGTCGTGCGAGTTCACCTTCAAAAGAAGCAATTCCGGCGCGGCGAGTCAATCCCTTTGCGTGTCAGTGCATCGGAGCGGACGCGCACCGTGGTGGCTCGCCTCTATGGCGTCGAACCCGCTTATCTCACTTGGAATCAGGACGCAGGGGCCAACACCGGTAACCTGCCCATCCCGGCGGATCTTCCGGCGGGAGTTTACTCGCTTACAGTTGCGGCAGAAGATATTGCCCACAACGTGGGCAGCCAGGAGGTGAACATTGAAATCCTCCCGTAGCGCGCGCTCCCGAATTCTTCTGGCCGTTCCGGTTGCCCTTTTGTTCCTCGCCGGGATTGCTGCGCGCGGCGATCTCGTCGAATGGTTACAGAACCTGGAAAGTAACGGCCGCTTTGAAGCAGTTTTTTTTCGCACCGTAACGTTGTTAGGCGCTCCGATAAGCGTGCGCCGCTCACCTCTCGAGGCTCGCAACGCCTTGAACGACCTCGTCTCGAAATCTCCCAACGATCCTGAGGTCTACCGAATGCGCGCGCGCGCCGACGAAGCGCAGTTGGATTCGAGCGCCGAGGAGGCAGACTGGCAGAAGTTTACCCAACTCGCCCCGGATAAGGCTGACGCCCAATTGCAGCTTGCCGACTTCTACCATCGTCGCGCGCGCCCGCTGGATGAGGTCAAGGCGCTCTCCGCCGCCGCGCAGGCGCCTGCCTCGCCTGCGGACAAACTGCGGCCTGACAATCAACAGCGATCCTGGCAGGCGTTCGAACGGATCTTCGAAGTCATCCGCCTTCAGGCTTTGCCCGACACGCTTTCGCTCCAGCAGTATGACGCGTGGCTCGAGCGCTACCCCCACGAGGCGGCAGTTTATTCCCGCTTCTTTGATTTTCTTACGGGCGGGAAAAATCTAGCCGAGAACACGCGGGATGGCGCCGAGGTTCGTGCAGCTTTCGACTCTTCAACTTCTCGACCCTCGACTCCTCGGCTTTCTGTAGAGGCTGAGCGGCTCATTCGCCGGTACGAGCAAGCCTTCCCAAACGACCAGGTGTTTCCGATCGAAGCGCGCGCGACGCTGGCCTACAAGCGCGGCTCAACGGATGAGGCGCTGGCAATCTATGACCGCAGTTTTCAGCCGCTCTGGCCGCCTGAACTCGTCCAGGACTACTTTACTCTGCTGAAGGATACGCATCGCTTGCGTGAATTCCTCAGCCGCGCCCGCGCCGCCGCCAACGCCGATCCAAGCGACGTGGCGGCTGCGGCGCGCCTCTTCTATTACTACCAGCAGCAAGGCAATGCGGCCGAAGCGCAGCGCGCGCTCGTCGAGTACCGGCTGCGCATGGAGAGAGCCAATGCCGCCTGGAAAGGAGACCAACTCTGGACCGTTGCGCGCCTCCTGGACGGCATTCACGCGTACAACGAAGCCGCGCGGTGTTATTACGCGCTTTACAGCTTGCCGGGCGCGGAGCCCGCGCTTCAGGAAAAAGCTCTCGCCGGAATTGCCAACCTTCTTCTCACCGCCCCCGAGCAGCCTATCGAATTCGGGAACAACTCGATTTCTTTCCTCCGTGACATCGGCGCCATGGATCCCTACCCCGGTTTTTTGAACGGGGTCCTCTCCTTGCTGATGAACTCCCAGTCGCCCGCGTTTCAATACTCGCAGGCTGAGGTGACGGCCGCGGCGTATTTTCATCGCGCGCGTGCCGCCGAGCTTGTCGCGCTTTTCGACAAGCGCTTTCCGCAGTCGGCCGAGCGCAGCGGACTCCACGCCAGTTTGCTGGATGCGTATGCCGTCTACGGGATGGACGTTGCCATCTTGCGCGAGGGCCGCCAGTTCCTGAGCGACTTCCCCAGGGCGCCGCAGCGCGTGCACGTCTCCATGCTGATGGCTGATTCCTATGCGCGGAAGGACAGAGAGAAGGAAGAACTCGCGCTCTACGACCGACTACTGAGCGAACTGGCCGCGCGTGCCGAGCATGTGCCGCTCGGCGAGGGCGCCCGCGCGAGTGCTTCGATAGCGCAACAGCCGGGACAAACCGAAGAGCCCGAGGGCGAAGAAGTTGCGCCCGAAGAAAACGCCGAAGGCACGAGCCCGTCTTTTGCCCCCGCGGGCGGCCCAGCTACGGCAGTCCCGCAAGTGGTCCGGCCTCGTCGTCGCCCGCCCTTCCAGTCCCGCCTGCGGGCGACGCGTACTCCACCCGCTCGTTCGGGTGAAGCACGATCGCCGGAATACTCGCAAGTACTGGAACGCTACATTTCGCGTTTGGTCGCCCTGGGACGGCCGCTTGCTGTGCTGGACCTTCTCCGGCGCGAAATGGATCACAATCCCAACGACCCGGGGCTCTACGAGCGGCTGGCCACTTTCCTCGAGCAGAACCGCATGGACGAGCGCATCGAGGCCGTTTACAAAAAGGCCCTCCAGCAATTTCCCGATCGCTCCTGGTACCAGAAGCTGGCCCGCTGGTATTTGCGGCGGCACGAACGGCAGCAGTTCGAAGAACTTTCCCGGCAGGTCATCCAGACTTTTTCGGGCACGGAGCTTGAGGATTACTTCCGGTCCGTGGTGTTTAGCGGTCCGGTGGTCCCCCAGATGTACGTGCAGCTGAACCTCTATGCCCACCAGCGGTTTCCTCACAATCTTACGTTTGTGCGGAACTTGCTGGAGGCCTTCCGCTCAAAGCAGACCTACAACCGGCAAGCCTGGGACGCGCTGATTCGCCAGTACTGGTTCTATGACGACACCATGCGCTCGGTATTCTTCGCTTTTCTCGCGAGCGGCGGCCGGCTCGATTCTGAGCTGCAAGCGGTGCGCGCCTCGAATCCCCAGGCCGCGTCCGGGCAATGGAGCGCGCTGACTCAAGCGAATCCTGCCGCCGCGCAGTTCGTCGCCGAGGCAGAGATTTGGCGCTCGCACTTTGAAGCCTCGGCCCCTCTGAACAAGGCGATTGCGGACGCTTATCCGGCCGACTCCGCAAGCGGCCGGCGCGCCTCTTCCCTCTTCCGGTCGCTTGCCCCCTTTAACCCTCAGTACACGGCGGTTGCTGCATCAATTGAAGAAACCCTCGCGAAGGCGAGGCCCGGTGATCGCGACGTTCTGATTCGCGTCGGCGACATTTACGCGGACCGCGAGATGTTTGCCAAGGCGCGTCCCTTTTGGAATCGTGTGCCCGAGCTCGAGCCCGGCAATCCCGACGCTTTCCTCGAGTCCGCGACTGTTTTCTGGGACTACTTTCTCTACGGCGACACCCTGCGAATAATCCGTGACGCGCGCAAGAAATTCTCAAACTCCGCCCTCTTCGCGTACGAGGCAGGAGCAGTTTACGAAGGCGAGCGGGACTATAGGCGTGCGGTCGGCGAATACTTGAGTGGCGCGCTCGTTTCGGCGGCTGACTCTCCGGTGCGCGCGCGGCTGTTGCGTCTGGTGAAGCGCTCGAACCTGCGCGCGACCATCGAGCAGGCGACCGAAAAGGCCGCCGGCGGGTCGAACCCCGAGTGGAATGCAGTCTCACTGCGGATTGACGTGCTCGAGGCGCTCAACCGCCGCGCCGATCTCGAAGCCTTTCTGACGCATCTTGCGCAGGAGACTTCATCGCTTGAGCTTCTCGCGCAGATTCAACCGGTGGCGGAACGCTACGGCTTCGACAACGGTCGCATCCTTATCCTCGAGCGCGAAATTGCTCTGCTGGCGGACCCGGTCGAAAAGCTCCAACTCCGCCTGCAACTGGCCCGCTTCTACGAATCGAAAAACCAGGTCGAGCAGGCTCGGGCGTTGATGGAGAGTGTCTATAGCGAGAATCCGCTGCTGCTCGGCGTGGTCCGCTCCACGGTCGATTTCTACTGGCGTAACAAGATGTGGGACCCCGGCATCGACACGCTGGTGAAAGCGGCCAAAGCGGCTTACCCCGATCTCGGCAGGCAGCTCAGCTTCGAGGCGGCAGCCAAAGCTGCGGAAGTCAAGGAATTCGCGCGCGCCCGCGAATTGCTCACCGCGCTGCTCCAGGATCAGCCCTACAACGCCGAGTATCTGGCGGCCATGGCGGATACCTACGCGCGGGAAGGCGACGACAAATCGCTGCGCGACTTTTACCTGGCCAAAATCCAGGCCTTCCGCGACTCGGACCTGCCTGCCGATGAAAGGACGGCTCGCATCGCAGCGCTTCGTCGTGGCCTCGTTCCCGCGCTCGCCCGCTTGAAGGACTTTGCCGCAGCCGTCGACCAGTACATCGAAATCATCAACAAATATCCGGGAGACGAAGGACTGGTTCAGGAGGCCGCGGGCTTCGCGGGCCGCAATGGCCGGCGCAAACAACTGCTTGACTACTATACCAAAACTGCCGCTGATTCGCCCAAGGACTTTCGCTGGCCCATGGTCGTGGCGCGAGTCGACGCTTTCTTCGAAGACTATCCCGCCGCCATAGCTTCCTACGCGCGGGCCCGCGCTATCCGCCCCGACAGCACAGACCTCTTGGCGGCCCAAGCCGGCCTCGAGGAACGCTTGATGCGCTTTGACGATGCGGTCAAGAGCTATTCGCGGCTCTACGAACTCGCATACCAGAACCCTGCCTGGATGGAAAAGGTGGCGGAACTCCAGGCGCGTCAAGGCCGCACCGATGCGGCCGTCGCAGCCCTGAGGAAGGCGTTGATTGAAGGCCGGCCGGAGAAGCCCGAGCTCTACTTCGCCGTTGCCGAACGTCTGGCGACCTGGAACATGCTCGACCAGGCGCGGCAATTCGCGGAGCGCGGCGTGGCGCTCGCGGGAGCCGGTGCGGTTCTCGATCCGCGCCTGCTGCCTGGTATGACCGCCTACGTAACGATCCTCACCCGCCTGCGCGATTACAGCACGGCGTACGCGCGCCTACGTGAGGCGGCGCGAGCGGCACAGGATCAGAAAATCGAACCCAACCTCACTCCCTGTCTCTCCGCTATGGGCGGCGTAGTGAAAAGTTACTACACGCCCGAAGAAACCACCGCTTTCGCCAATTTCCTTACCAAGCAAAAGCAAGGAATGGAAGCGCGTGAATTCAGAGAGGATTTGCTCCCTCTAGCACAAGACGCGGGTCTCACGGACCTCGAGGCAGGCTGGCGGCTCGAGGTGATGATGGCCGATGCCGGGTCGCCCGACGCCGAAGCTATGGGTGCGCGGTTGGGCTTGCTCGAAAAGCAGCGTATGCGCTTCAACGAATACGGGGCGCAGCTCGAAGCCTATTGGAAAGTTTTCCCCAACAAGCCTGCGAAGAATTTCATCCTCGAAAAGGCCGCGGAGAGCTATCGGGCGGCGGGGAACACCGCCGCGGAATTGCGAGTCCTTCAGGAGGCCTTCGAGGGGCGTGGCCTGAATGGCGAACCGCTGCGACGCTACTTCGATCTCTTGTCCAAGACCTCGCCTGATCAACTCGTCGCAATTGCGGGAGGAACAGAGGCCGATAAAGTGCGCGACGCTGCAGCAACTTCGGCGCTCACAACCGGAAAAGTCGACCTGACCCTTCAGGCCATCGCCGCCCGAGGGCATCGCCTGCCCCCCGTCTGGACAAGCGCTTACACCGGCCTGGTGGGCCTCTATTATTCCGACACTTCACCGCTGGTTAACTCTGCCTTCCAGCAGGCGCTGGATACGCGCACGATTGGCGAGCGCGTTGCCAAGCCCCCGAACCGTGACGAAACGCTGGCGGGTGATGTCTGGTTCTACTACGGCGGGCGATACGGAGAATATCGTTCCATCGCGCACCAGGGCAACCCCGAAGACTACTTGCCGTCCAGTCTGGAAGGGACTCCGGCAAGTTCGGAGGCCTATCTCGCGCTCGCTGATTACTACCGCGAGGCAGGTCAACTCGACGCTGCGCTCGATGATTTCGCGCATACGCTGGAACTGAATTCGAAGCGCGCCGACGCGCACGATCGCAGGGCGCAAATCCTCTGGCAGCAGAGCAAGCAGGAAGATGCCGTCAAGGAATGGTCGGCGGCATTCGTTGCCTTGCGCGCCCAGGAGGACAGCCGCACCGTGCCGCCCGCTTTCTGGAGAGACCTTGAAGCCACGCTCGAACACATCGGCGAGAGGAAACTTTTCCCGCGCTTGCGTGACGATGCGGAGCGCGTGGTGCGCACCTACGTCCGGCGCAACGGCAGTTACCAAGCCGGGCCGATCTTGCGGGGTGCGCTGGCTGCGGCGGGCAGTCCCGCAGAGGGCGTGAATTGGCTCCTGGACCTTTCTCGCTCCGCGCAATCCCCCATTGTCTTCCTTTCAGAGCTTGCCGGAGCGAAGTGGTTCCCCGACGGCCAGAAGGAGCCTGTCTATCAGAAGATCCTCGCCTTGGCTCTGGACCAAGCCGCCAAAACCTTTGGCGCGGAGCACTCGACAGCGCTCGAAACTCTGCACGATTGGCAGCTCCGCTGGATCGATTTCCTGCTGGACAATCATCATGTCGCGGAAGCCCAAACCGCGTTCAATAATCTTCCAGAGGATTTTCGTGACCCGCGCCGGCTTGAGATCGCATCCCTCATGGTCCGCCTTGCGGCCCAGTCCAACACGCTTGAGGAGCTGCTCCGGCGGTTTCAAGAGGCCCCTGACAAGGCTCCCCCTTTCGATGTCCTGCGCAGTGCCGCGATCGGATTGCAGGATAAGGACCCGGCGAATGCCCGCCGCGTTCTTGAGTACGTCTATACTCGCCAAATTGACGAACGCGATTTCGCGGCGGCGAACTTCCTGGGGCTTGCCGAAGTTCGCTTGCAGCAGAGCAATCTCGCGCCAGCGGTGGCGCTGCTCGAGCGCATGAACCTTGTGGCGGGATTGCCTTTCGAGAACCTGACCGCCGCCGGTGATCTGCTCTTGAAGATGGGGCATCCGGCGGAGGCCGCGCAGTTCTACAGCATGCGCGTGAAAGCCGTTCCCTGGGATGCGGACGCACGGCTGAAACTGGCTCAGGCGGAAGCGGCTGCGAACACGCAGCGGAACGAAGCCATCCAACTGTTGACTCCGCTGGTGTCCTCTCCGAACGCCGCTTATGCCGAGCGTGCCGCCGCAGCCGAATCACTCGCCGCCCTCAAGGCTCCTGTGCCAAGCCAGGTCAGCGCCGAACTCGAATGGTTGATTCGTGGCGGGCCCATGGCCGCCGCCGAGTCGCCGGGCTTTTACTACGCGCGCCTGCGAGCGGCGCGGGAGGCCGCCGACCCCGCTGCCAAAATCCGCCTCCTGCTGGATGCGATTGCCATCCGCCCCGAGGACTTCTCGCAGCGTAACGCCCGGGCCCCGTCCTCGGAGGCTGAGCCTGAAAGCGTTTCGCCGCGCGTCGACCTCGCTGAAGCGGCGGCCGCGGCAAACCAGAACGAACTCGCGATGTCAGCTATAGCACCATTGCTGGAGCAGGGTTCGACGCTCACCGTACAACCCGAAAATCAGGAAAGCGCAGCAGCGGACGAGGGTTCGGGGCAGCCCGAGTATCCGGACATGATGTGGAAGTGGTTTTTGCGTGACCAGAAGTTGAGCGATCGGCAGAAATCGCTTCTGGCCACGCAACTGGCCGGCGCGTTAGTGAAGCTCGATCGGCTCGAGGAAGCGGCGCGGCTTTGGAAAATATCTTCCATGCTCGCCACCGACGACTCGGTGCGCTCCAAGGCAAACAGCGAACTCGAGCGCGTGCAAGCGCAACTCAAGCTCGAGCGAGCCGACCAGGAGCGCCGTCCGGTGATCACGAATAACCTCGGGCAGAGCGTCGTGGTCAAGCCCCGGTTGCTCGTTCAGAGCGGGCCGTCGGCTGGAGGAGCCAGGTAGCCCCTGGGTGGCGCGTACGTGCCGACGCTTTTTGCCGGCACGTATCCGCCCTTTCGCGACGCTATGGCCGAGACATGGCAAAAGAACGGCACGTCTGATGCGCCACCCGAGGATTGGGGGTCCGCAGATATCGCTTGACAGTAGAGCAAGCCAATGGTAGCCTATAATTGTGGTCAGATGATGGACAATTCGTCGCTGGCAGCAGTTGTGGCACCCCGGCCGTCGGGGAACGCGGAGACGTTCTGGCGCAAGAGGGGAAGCGGCAAATACAAAAATGAAAAATAGTGGGAACGAAGCTAGGAAGTATTTGAAACAAAGGAACTTGCAATTTTTACATAGTGCAAATTGGGTGCATTTTGCGTGCAAATAACGCCAAATCGAACCTCAAAATGAGCAAAAATAGCTCTTCTTGCGCAAAACGCACCGAAGCCTCCGGGCTGCAAATTGTCGGTGACGACGGGTGTCGGGAGGGCTACATGGGGTTCGCGGGTTGTGAGTTCGGAGGTCGAGAGCTATGTGGAAACTCGCGGTTTTGGTAGTCTGCCTGCTGAGCGTCTCGCTCGCCATGGCTCCATCCGGCCAGGCGCCTGCTGCGGCCTCATCTAGCCTCGCGGCCTTCATGCCTACGGGGTCGCTGCTTTACCTGGAGTCGCCCGACTTCGCCGCGCTGGTCCGTGACTGGAACAGCTCCAAAGAGAAACAGAAGTGGCTTGCGAGCGACAATTACCAGGTCTTCTCGCGCTCACGACTCTTTCTGCGCCTCCGGGAAGCGCAGCAGCAATTCGCCGTGGCGGCGGGCGCTCCGCCGGACATGGCGTTATTGGATTCGGTCGCGGGCGGGCAATCGGCGCTCGCGATTTACGACATCGGCAACCTGGAAATCCTGTACATCACGCGCATGCCTTCCGCCCGCGCCGTGCAAAACGCTCTGTGGACGAACCGTGGGCAGTTTGAGCCGCGCAAGGCCGCGGACGCTTCCTACTACGTTCGGACGGAGCCGGAGAAGAATCGCCTGGTGGCGTTTGCCACCTCAGGTGACTATCTCGTGCTCGCGACCCGCGAGGACCTGATGGCCGGCGCGCTAGGCTTGCTTTCCGGCAAATCGCAGCCCAGGCTCCCCGACGAGATTTGGTATAAGAGCGCGATTGCTGCGGCAGGGCCGGTCGGGGATCTTCGGATGGTGTTGAATCTTCCGCTGCTCGAGAAGTCGCCGCACTTCCGCAGCTATTGGATCGAGCGCAACACCACCGAGTTGAAGCAGTATTCGGCTGAAGTCGCGGATGTGCACCGCTCAGCAACGGAAATTCGTGAAGACCGCGTCCTGCTCAAAACTAATCCACCCGCAGAGGCGGAGCCTCGCGCCGCCGCAGTGGGCGATTTGCTGAGCCTGCTCCCTTCGCAGGAAGGCCTTTACCGAGCCTGGAGAAATCCCGCCTCAGAGGTGGTGCTCGGCTTAGTGCAGGAGAAGGTTCTGATGCCCCGCGCAGGTCCGGGCGTGGCTTCCCAAATCGCGCCTGCGGTCTCTTTGACTCCAGGGCAGGCGGGCAGCGAGAGCGACCTCGAGACGCGGATTGACGTTGCCCCGCTTCAGGGGACGGCGGGAGCCCTTGGTGTCGAAGCTCTCAAGAAGCTTCTCGATCGAGCTCCGCTCGAGGCCGTTCTGGAGTTTCACTCGCTTCGTCATGGCGGGTCGCCCGCTTTTGTCGAGCCGCACACGGCCATCTTCATTCGCAGTTCGGCGGATTGGGACTCGCAGGCGGTCCGCGACGCCCTGCGCGCGGCCATCCGGGACCTTTGGACCACTTCACAAATCGGCGTGAATTGGGTAGAAAATCGTGAAGAAAATGCCGGCTACTATCACCTCGATGGATTGGTTCCGCTTGCCGTCGCGGTGCGGGGACCAGTCCTTCTGCTGGCGAACTCTGACGAAACGCTGAGGTCGCTGCTGGTGCGACCGGCGTCCGGCCCCGCAGCGAATCTTGCCGGCGCGGCGCAGGGTCAGAACTTGGTGTACGCCGCGGGGTTTCACCATGCCGCCGAGCGTGAGAACATCGTGACGATGATGCGGCTGATTGAAGTGCCGCTGCCAAGAGGGAATGTCGGCTTGGCGGATGAACAGGGTCGCGAACCGGCTTTCTTTTCCGAGAATCTGGCGAGCCTCAGCGAGTCGCTTGAGAGCATCGAATCCGAGTCGCTTGTCGTCGAAGACCGTGGCCCTCTCTTGGTACAGACCGCAACGTACAGGCTTAAGACAAAGTAGGTGGTAGGTTGTATGTGGGGAAAACGAAGCGGACGGCATGCAGTTGAAAAGCCCTCTCCCTTGGGGAGAGGGTGTCACGCTGCCGGCGTTTTCATCAGCCGGAGCGTGACGGGTGAGGGGTTGCTTGCCGCAACGCTGCTGGCTTGCCTTTTCGCGGCTACTCCCTTGCCTGCGGCTTCGCTCTATGACCAATCGGTGTCCAGGATGCTGTCAGAGCGCTACACCTCCGGCGACTTGTCGTACATCCTGGTCGACGCTGCTACTCGCGGCCTGATTGCCTCCCGTTGGGACTCGATCGCAGAACCCGTGCCGGTGGGCTCGCTTGTGAAGCCGTTCCTTGCCTTGGCCTACGCGCAAAAACACGATTTTCGGTACCCCACCTATTTTTGCCGCGGGGTGCGGGACGGATGCTGGTTGCCGCGCGGCCATGGGCAGGTGGATATTAGCTCGGCTATAGCATATTCTTGTAATGCCTATTTTATGAACATGGTTTCGACCTTAAAGCCTGAAGACGTGGAGTCTATGGCCCAACGCTCCGGCTTTTCAATTGGGCAAGCGCCCTTCGGCGCGGCGGAGATGATCGGCTTGGGAGGCTCCTGGCGCATTGACCCCCGGGAACTCCTGTACGCATACATCCTTCTCGCCGTCGCGCCGCGAGCGGGCGGGGCCTTCGAATTGCTCCGCGGCATGACGCTCTCGGCCAAAATCGGGACCGCCGAGGGTGTGGGCCTTCATCTGCACGGAGTTGCCGCCCTCGCGAAGACAGGCACCGCGCCTTGTGTCCACCAACCCCGCGCACCCGGTGACGGTTACGTGCTCATGCTTTACCCTGCGGACCAGCCGCGTTTGGCGCTGCTGGTTCGCGTGCACGGTGCCCCCGGGGCGCAGGCAGCCCGACTCGGAGGCCGTATGCTGAAGAGCGTGATTAGCCTCGAGTAGAAAGCATGGTTGTCATTCCGAGTATAGATGGAGCTGCGGTCCACCCATGGACATGAAAGTCGCTGTCATCCTGAGCGAAGCGAAGGATCTGCAGTTCCGGACCGAGGCGAACTGATGCAGATTCCTCGCTTCGCTCAGAATGACTGACTTTCGAGAGCCCGCAGCGAGGAATCTTACCCTGCCTCGGACCGATCGGAAAGCAAACACCAGAGCGAGATTCCTCGCTGCGCTCGGAATGACAAGCTTGGGACAAGCGCTTCGACGCGCTTCGGAGAGGGTTTAATCAGCAAACAGCTTGCCTTATCCGCACTTGCGTTCGTTCTTATGGCGTCTTGCGCAGCCGCTCGAGATCTGCGGATCGGCGTCTTCGGCCTCCTTCATCCCCAGCAGTTGACGATCACCTGTTTGCCCGGGCAGATGCTGATGCTGACCGCGGGCTCACACCAAGTCGCCCTCTCCGGCGGCGCTTCGGCCTTGTTATTTTTGGAAGGGGACCGCGTCCGCATGCGAATCAGCGATCAAGGCTTCGCGGCCACTGAAGTACGCGTGACGGGCGGAACGGCAAGAGGTTCGGACTTCCTGCTCTCCGCCCCCGGAAAACTTACGCGACAGTTTCGAGGTAAACTCGACGTCGCGTGCAGGAGCGACGAATTGATGGCCGTGGTGGAAATGGACCTGGAAACGGCCGTGGCTTCGGCGGTGGCAGCAGAAAGCGTGCCCGGGGCTTCGCTCGAGGCCCTAAAGGCCCAAGCGGTTGCCACGCGTTCATACTATCTGGCTTCGCGAGCGCGCCACGGGCAGATTGATTTCTGCGACACGACCCACTGCCAATTCCTTCGCGAAGCGCCGCCCCCGCAATCTTTCGCTGCCCAGGCCGCCGCGGCCACCGAGGGCTTGGTTGTCTTTTACGATGGCGCGCCTGTCCCGGCGCTGTTCACCGGCAGTTGCGGCGGCAGGACCCGGACTCTCCGAGACATCGGCCTCGAGCCTGCTGTGTATCCGTATTTCTCCGTGCTCTGCAATTACTGTTTGCAGCATTCACCACATTGGCGGGTGCGACTCGAGGCCGGAGAGGCCACAGGGCTCGCAAGCCACTCAGAAGCGAGCCGGCTGAGGCTCGGGCGCATTCTGGGCTGGGACGTAGTTCCCGGCAACAATTACGAATTACGACCTTGCGGTGACGAAGTGATGGTGGAAGGCCGCGGCAAGGGGCATGGCGTAGGCCTCTGCCAGTTGGGCGCGGCCTGGATGGCCAGGCAAGGACGCGGCTTCCAGGAGATTCTTGCCTTTTATTATCCCAACACGCTTGTCGCAAGAAATTCAAACTGATCGGTAACGTTCTAATTTGACTGGTAGCGCCGACCTTTAGAGCCTGCCCTGAGCAGAGCGAAGGGTCGGCAGATGCTGGCCTAAAGGCCAGCGCTACGCCAAGGACACTACCAATTGTAATCCCTCAGTTTCGGTCTCGCGAGCGGGCTGGAGGGTGGGCACACGACTGCCTAAGCCTCGCCAACTGCGCGAGCAGATTGTGTGAATGAGAGGTCTCGATTACCTTGAAGCGCGTTAACTGGTGTTCTGGGGAAAGAGTAGGCGGATAGCGTCGCGGGTGGGGTGTTCCGCCAGTTGATCGAGGAGGGATTTGAAGTGCGTCTGGGGATCCGGGAAACGCAGCGCCAGCGTGTGGACCAGGGTCATGAGGACCTCGCGCGTTGCGGCTCCCGCGTCGGACTGCGATCCGAAGCTGGTTTTACGGGCGATGACCGTGGGACGGAGTTGACGCTCGGCGTAGTTGTTGTCGGCCGGCACGCGGCGATCCTCGACCCAATGGTAGAGGCGAGGGCGCTCTCACGAAACCGATCTTGCATCGCCCGCACGCCCAGGTGCTGGGCGGGCGAGGCGATCACTTTTTCAATCTCCTGCTTCAGGTGGCGTGCGTGTGCGTAATACTGCTCGTCGGAGAGCGGCTGTGAGTGCAGATGCATGGCTGCCGCCAGCAGGGGAATCAGCGTGGCGGTAAATGTCTGCACCTCGGCTTGGTCCGGGAATTCCTTAGCCAAATCTTCCACGTCCCGCAGCAGATGCGCATAGCAGTATTGCAACCGGCAAGGCGCGCCATTATAGGCCTTATAGCGGTCCACCACTAAGACCCCCGCCAGTGGCACTTCGCCCAGAGCCTCGCGGGCCACCCGGGCCGAACGCGACTGGCGAAACAGGAACACGCACAGCAAGGGAGTGGCAAACAACCAAGCGTAGCCGGAGCGGCCGTCGTTGCGCCAGCCGGTTTCATCGGCGTGGCGCACCGGGGCCTGACGGTATTCCTCCAGCAACTTGGGCAGCAAGCCCTTGAACAGCGACGCCACCCGGTGGAGAAGGGCCATCGCCGCACCCAGACCGATGCCCAGTTGCTGACAGACCCGCCCCAAGGGCAGGCCATACAAGTAATGCAGAAAGACCACCTGGGTCAGCAGTTGGTTGCCAAACAGGCTCTTGCGCAGCACGCTGGGCGCTCGGGCCCGGATGAACTTGCGACAGTGCGGGCAGTATTTCCGTTGCAAGCGGTAGACGATCCGCTGCGCCCGCAAGGGCTGCGCGTCCAGCACCGAGCGGGAACGGCATCCCCGGCTCTGCAGCGGCCCCGCACAGGTCGGACAGGTCTCCCCCACGGGCACGGTTTCGCAGCGGTCGGCTTGGCTCGCTTCGATCCTCGTGCGTCCATGGCCCTGGTGTCCTCGCCGAGCACCCCCCACTTTGGCCCTCTGCGCTTCCGAGGCGTTGGCCTTGAAGGGGCGACGCGCCGAAGGCGTGGAGGAAGCGAAAGGTCCTTCCTCGGCCTGCTGCTGCCGATAGCGCAACTGCTGTTTCAGGCTGCGCACTTCTTCCTCTAACTGATCGATGCGGCGCTGCTTCTCGAAGCACCCTGGGCAGAAATTCATGCCCATGCCGAATCCTCCGGCTCGGAAGGTTCCGCATATGCCGGAGCGCCCGCCTCACAGAGCCGCTGCTGGACGTTCCGACAGAGGGGATAAACGAAAAGCAGTTTGGGGCGGAGGGGGAGAGCGATGCTCCCGGTCCATGCGCCCCCGCCCCTGTGTCCGCCCCAGAGGAATCCAGTTGGCGGCGCGATAACACGTGCCGCGAAAACGCTCTTCCTCGACGAGAGTTTCCAACAGGAGAGGCCGGTAGCCGTAACCACGCTCCCAATCGTCGGGCAGTTGGCGCGCACTATGCCCCAGGATTTTGCTCGCCAATCCTTTCACGCGAACCCAAGGCAGCAGCAGAAAACGACTGTTATTGACGATGAAGGGAAGATTCCGCGCTCGCCGCTCGCCACTCCAGCCGATCCAACGATCCCGCGCCGCCATCTTCCAAGCTGCCGAAGACCACTGCAGGCAGGCCAACACTTGTGCGGGGCAGCGCTCCGAAGAGACGAAATATCGCAGGCTGGCCCCCACCGGCACCCGGTGACCCAAGTAGTGGTAGCGCTCCACGTACTCGGCCCATAGCCGGCAGTCGGCTTTCCGCTCCGCTCCCACGACCGTCAGCGTCAACGGCTCGAACTCGCCCGCCGCGCCCGTGATCTCCGCCTGGGGATCGCTGTGCGCAGTAAGGTGCGCCCGCCGCGCCCCCCGGCCCCCGCAGAGCTGCAGCGTCGGCAAACTGATGCGGCCCTCGATCACCGCGAAACCTTCCAGCAGAAGCCGACACTCGTGGTTCTTCAGCTTCCCGTTCGGTCGCTTCCAGTCGAGAAGCTCACACAGGGTGCGGGAAATTTCCGTGAGGCTGAGCGCGGTGCACTGGGCGGCCACTTCGCGGATGATCTCCAGAACTCCCGAGATCGAGAAGTGACGACCGAGAAAAGGTCAGAGGGGCGAGGGTTGGCGGCGGGTTGGGCATCTCTCTCGGTTGCTCCCCAGGCTAGAGTAACGAAGAGATTTCGATTTGTCCAGCAGAAAATCATCGGCTCTACAGAGAATTCCCTCGACCCATACCTAAGACGAGACCGAAAC
>CAWIUZ010000399.1:0-10456 GCA_963838915.1 uncultured Acidobacteriota bacterium | reverse complement strand
GTTCTGTAACATTTAATTCTTTACAGCGTCTGACCTTGTCGAGAATGATGTCCGCCGTGGCTATCCAAACAAACGGTTTGGGAGTCTGGTTCCAAGCCGCCAAGTACTGGTAGATGGTTGTTTCGAGTTCTTTAACGCTGTGGAAACTTCCCCGTCGGATCTGTTGGCGGGTGATTTCGCCAAACCAACGTTCCACCTGATTGAGCCAAGAACTGCTGGTGGGGGTGAAGTGGAAACGAAACCGCTGCCGCTTGTGGGGTTTCAGCCAGCGTTGAACAGGTGGGCACTTATGAGTGCTGTAGTTATCCAAGATCAGGTGGACTTCCAAGTCCGGGGGTACGGCTTGCTCCAACTGGCGGAGGAAGATCACAAACTCGCGGCCTCGATGCCGGGGCAGGCACTGACCGATGACCTTGCCGGTGAGGATGTTAAAGGCAGCAAACAACGTGGTGGTGCCGTGCCGGATATAGTCGTGCGTCTGGCGCTCGGGCAAGCCGGGTCGCAGGGGCAGGATCGGGGCCGTTCGGTCCAGGGCCTGGATCTGGCTCTTTTCATCGACGCAGAGCACCAGGGCACGATCCGGGGGATTCATATACAGTCCCACCACGTCGCGCACTTTGGTCTCAAACTGGGGGTCGTTGGAGAGTTTGAATTTCTCCACCCGATGGGGTTGCAGGTCGTAGCGTTGCCAAGCCCGGTGAACGGACATGTGGGACACTCCCAGTTGCCGGGCCAAGCTGCGGGTGCTCCAATGGGTCGCGTGGGGCGGCGGGGTGTGCAGCGTCGTCTCGATCAACTGCTTCTCCAGGGCGGGCCTCAGCTTACGGCGCGAGCGCTGGCGTACCGAGTCATGTCGAAGGGCTTCCACTCCGTCTTGGGCAAAAGCGCTGCGGACGGACAGGACGGTGGGCCGAGAAACACCCACTTGTCGGGCAATCACCCGATTCGGCGTTCCTTGCGCCGCCAGCAGAATCACTCGGCAGCGGCGAGCCACTCGTTGTGTCGTACTTCCGGCCCGCGCCAGGGTTTCCAAAGTAGCTTTGACCTCGCTGTTGATGCTAATAACTGTGCCTGGGTTCAACATCCACCCAGCATACAATATCGACCTTTTATGGTCAATTCTTAAATGTTACGTTACACTAGAAAGGTCATTCGGCCCCGACCGCGGGCGATGGGTTCCGGACGATGAAATACGACACAACGCCGCGTCCGGTATCGTAACCATGACTCTGCACGACGACGGAGACGCTAACGGCGACGGGTTGTTCTGGCGGGATGGCAGCTATCCCCCTTATCCGCCTGACGAAATGAAAAAGATGGAACACGTCCTCAAGACATGTCATGAGTGCGGTATCAAGACATTGCCTTACTTCTCCAACCATGAGCTCCACCAAAGCACCGAGGCGTTCAAACTGCACGCGGAAGAATGGGCAAGAAAGCCGGATGACCAGAGCAACCTCCGGCCGAACTATTTCTACGGCGCCCACATGTGCTTCAAGTCCGGCTGGCTCGACTTTTTCAAGTCCTACGTTGATACGGTCCTGAAGAATCAAGCCTTTGACGGGATTTACTACGATTGGAATATGGCCTTGCACTGCAACAATCCGCTGCACATGGGAAAGAGTTCCAACGGGGTGGGTGGAGAGGAGGGACTTGCAACCTACGCTTATTCGCGAACCGGTCATTTGGACGTCGACGAGCTGCTTGAGCTAATGGAATGGACCCGCGAGCGCGTGGGGCCTGAGGCGCTGGTCACAGTCCATAACACCATGACACCCATGCTCGCCGTGGAGAACTTTGCCGATTATGTGGTCTGCATGGAATGGGGTTATGGGCCATTGCTCGATGCAATGCCCAGGCCCGAAGAGTTGCCCCTCGAGTGGAACTTTGCGGGTGCGCGCTCGCGGGCCGACATCGAGTACGGAACGATTGATCCGGCAGCGCCCCAGCGTATCCACCGGCTTTTCTACCTGACCACCCTGATGACAGGAACAGCACCCTGGCCCGCCAGTGACGAAGCTGCGGAGCTGTTCCAAATCCTGAAGCCGTTGGGGAACCTGGAGCGTTACCAGTTTCAAGATTGTCGCAACCGCGCGGTAAGCCTGGGAGACGATGACTTTCTTTCTGCCGTCTACAGTCGCCCCGGCGAGGCCTATATGCTATTGGCCAACCTCCGGCCGAAGGCGCGAGAGGCGATTTGCCGGATCGATCCACGGGAATTGCAGAACCCGATGGCCGCAGTCCGCTCAGCGGCTCTTATCGATAAGGACAAGACAACACCTGTCGAAGTGGAAACTCTGGTTGGAAAGGGAGGGAAAATTCTGTTGCCCGCGGACGGGGTCGTATTGCTGCACCTGATGGGATAGGTGCCGCGTGAGCCGGCCGGGATTCCCAATCCAAATTCACTCCCGATCATTGTCGGATGGCTCTGTACCGGGGACATGTTTTTTCTCGCTCAGTTCCTTGAATCGGGCAAATTCTTGTTGAGCTTTGCCAGGCTCGTTCTTCTTCTGGTAGACCCTCCCTAGCAGGTAGTGAGCTTCTGCTAACCCGTCGTCGAGTTGGACCGACATGCGGAGATGCTCTTCAGCGTTGGGAATATCATCCTTTGCAAGCAATACCTTTCCCAAGAGGAATTGATCCCGTGCCGATTGCGGGTTAATCTGGACCGCTTTCTCGATATGTTGCAATGCTTCATCATTTAGACCCCGCTTGATCAGCATTTCCGCATAGTCCGCGCAGGCCCAGTCGTAGTTGGGATTGACTTTCGCGGCCACTAGCTCCGCCTTTTTGAAGATGGCCCCGGCCTCTTCGATTTTCCCCTGGGCTTCGTAGCACAGCGCCAGGTTGACATAGGCGCGATAGTAGTAAGGGTCCTGGTCGATCAGTTGCTTGAAGCACTGAATAGCGGGCGGAAAGTTATTTTGCGTTTGGTAAAGACGGCCAAGGGCATAGAGAGCTTTCTTATCCTGGGGCCGGAGGGCGAGCGCCGCGCGAAACTCCTTTTCCGCCAGAGTATATTCCTTAAAGAAGTAGAGCGCTAAACCCATGAGCTTGAGGGCATCGGGGTTCTTCTCGTCCTGAGCTATCAGCTTTTGGAGCGTTTTGGCTGCATCTCGGGATTTCCCTTGCAACAAGTAGCTGTAGGCGAGAAAAACCTGGCCCGTTTCGGATTGGGGATGGTGCGCTAGAAGCGCTTTTGCCGCGGACTCCGTCCGCGCATAATCTTTGGCATCTACGGTGGTCTGAACAAGGTCCAGTGCCGCGTTTTCATCTTCGGGACAAAGCTTTAACGCCGCTTCAAACTTCTCGATAGCCTGGGAAAACTGCTTCGCCTCACTCATCTTGATGCCTGCCTGGGTTACATCCCGCGCCTCTTCGCAGGAGGAAGGAGTGAGCGGTATGGGAGACACATAACGGGATTGAGCCTGGCTCGAAGGAAGCGGGGCCAAGAGAAGCAAGGCGATGCACGAGACCATGGGTCGCTTAAGAATATAGCTGTTCACTTGCATTGCATGTCCGGACACGAGGATGTCATGAAACCAGTCTGATCTCTCCCAAGCGAAAGCTGGCCAACTCCAATTCCGGTGCACTCAGCGGATGAGGTTCAAGTCAACAAATCACTCCGCTCGGAGCGTGATCGTTCCGAGCCGGTAACGATGCTGCCCGTCGTCACCTTCCAGCGGCAGGGCGATTCGCGGCGTGCCGTCGCGTTGGCCGACGGATACATATACCGCGTATTCGCCGGGCTTGGTGACCGGCGCAACTTGGCCGGCCGCCAACTCGCATTCCTCGGCCCGAGTGGGCGCAGCATCAGGCGGGCCTGGGGTCAGGTCCCGCACGTTGAACTGTTCATCCGCCAGTACCGCCACAATCCCACCCTTGTCGTCCTTTAGCGTGAGCGTGACAAATCCCCCGGGATAACAAGGGGCCACGCCGGCATTGGCCCAGAGGCTGTGCACTTTGAACCATTGCCCGATTACCACCTCCCGCGGCCAGGACATCTCGCGCAGTTGCAAACGGTACCCCATCCGCAGGTTAATCTGGTCGATCACTGAACGGTTCTCGCCAAGTTCCTCGCGCGGCCACCAGTGGATGGACATGTAGCTGGCGTGGTAATCCTCAACTGATTTCAGCAGGAGCGATCCAACCCATGCGCCTTTCCGTTTCGAGCTGCCGTAGTGTTCGTGCTCCAGAATCACAGGCCAGCGCGGCCAGAAGGCCTGTGCCATTTCCGCGTGAAACCAGGAATGCGGTGGTGGTTGTACCAGAATGCTATCGTCGCGCAGGGTCATGCCTTTGGAGATCGCGTAATCGGTTTCGGGAAAATGCCAGCCTGGTTTTTCAGAGCCGGCCATGTCGTCGTTGACATTCACGAGCGTCCGCCTGAAGTGCTTTGCGTAGAGGTCAATATGCTTCTTGATGATGTCTGGGGCTTTGTCCTCCGGCACTCGGCTGCTTGCTGCAGTATGGCCTTCGCCCCACAAACCATACGAACCGACGTCAATGAACGCCACGTTGGGGTTGCCATCGTAGCGATCTGCCATTACGGACAGGAATTGATCCAGCTTCTCCAGAAATATCGGATCGCCAAAGTCCGGATCCCAGCTCTTCCCTTCCGGCGTGGGTCCTTTGCCAAATTGATAGAAGGTTCCCTTAGCGCCGGCGTTCTTGACCCACTCGGGTGTGGCGTAGGGCATCCAGTTTTCCGAGCACGTCACGCGGAAGGCCACGCGTTTTCCTTTGGCGATCCAACGCTGTGCCGGCGTGTCGAATAGGGCCCAGTTGAAGCGTCCTTCCTCCGGTTCGAGAAACGCCCAAGGCACACGAAGATATACCGTCGAGAGGCCGGGAAAATCATCGACCGTGTCGGACGGTTTCAGCTTCGAGCCGTAATTCTTGGGCATGTTCGAATAGAATTGCAGCGTCCATCCCATGTCCGGGTTAACCAACGCCTGGCCAGTGTCTTTAGGTTGCACTGTCACCCTTTTGTCGGCGGCAAGGGAGGCTGAGACTGTGAGGCCGGCCAGCAGGACGGCAGCCGCCAGGGTCCATCCAATACGAGTCGATACTTGCGAGTGCAGTTCCTGCCCGCATCCAAAAGTCGGTGACCGTTTGATTTTCATCAATAGCCCTTCCTTTAAGAACTCAACCCCCATACTTACCTCTTGCGAAAATCACCTCATGGTCGTGATGTCCGTGCAGGCGGGAATCCCCACTTGCAGTCCGCCGTCGTTGTGATGACGACAAGGGCGGGAAGTTCATTAGCTAAAGTGGGCCGCACAGCCGTAACAACTCTCCCTGTGATACCTACGACAGAACGGCATGGCCGTCTACCGCGTCGTAAAAGGCAGTCGAAGCGGGGGACAAGGAAATATCCACCTGTTTCCCGCCGCGAAGCAAGAGCCTCCGTTTTCCTCCGGACACAGTATGGATTGCCAGATAGTTGTTGTCTACTTCGACGACATCGCCAGAGTCGCTGTAAATGTGCACGCCGCACTGCTGAAAGATAGCGCGCAGCAGCGCGTGGTCATGGAATGGTAGGCCGCAGAACAGCGAGGTAGAGTCGCCAAGTTTCTTCATGCCGAACGATACAGCTTTCGTTTCGGAATAGAAACCGAGAGCAGTCACACTGGGGTCAGAAATAGCAAGTAGTGGATGCACGGGCCCTACCATGTTCCAGAGGTCAAGGCCAAGATCTGGCGATGGAGTCGCCAAGAGGAGGCCGAATTGCAATGCCAGACCTAGCAAAAAACTGTTGCCGCCGGGCACCACAACCTGAGGAGCCGAAGCGAAATCAACTTTCTTCAGTTTCATTTCGACGATTCTGCTCACTCTCTCCACGCCTCGTATCTTCACGCCATCGGTGTAGCCTGGGGCGTAAATCCACACCAGCGCTCGACCGGACTTTGCCACTTTCTCTTTGATGAATTGTTCCTGTTGATCCGTGAGAAGAAATGTGTTTGCAAACACGATGACTTTATAGCGACTCAAATCCACCCGCGGGAGATCCATCAATAGCACTTGATCGATGGCGGCTCCGGTGTGGTAAGCAGCATTCGACATGCCGTCGATGGCGGTATACGAGATCGCATCTTTTCTGGCGCGCTGGATCGCCAATTGATAAAAGACCTCCGTATCGTAAACCATCAACACCTCAGCCACCGAATGCTCAAGTCTATCTGTGGCCGTCGCAAGCAATTTGCGCATCTTCTCGATGTCGGCAAGGTATTCGGGGCGGTCCCACCAGCCGCTTTCTCCTTTCGGGCCAAAATCGTACCACCACATGCCGGCGCCCTTCGTCAGCACATAGGCGAAATTGCGCCGGTTCAGCGCTATCGTTTCATTCGCGGCCTGAGCAACTTTAGTATCGTTGAAGGGAGTTCCCAAATTGGAAGCTTGGTCTGTTTCGCTGAGCCAGAGCTTGTGGTGCAGACGAATCGAATCATAAACGCAGCGAAACTCGCCGCTGCCGCCCATCACCCTTGCGCCGACGGTGTAGGAGAACGGGCCGGACACATAGTCGATTTCGGGTGAATTCAATATCTTCTGTACTTCGAGATCGCCACCCGCAATGCTCGCCGAAGACATCTCGACCATGGAGAAAAAGTACGCGTAAAAGATGCCGATGATTGTCGGACGCGGCCAATTCACCCTTACCAGATGCGTGAAGTGCAGGATATCTTCGCTGACCGACTCCTGATGGCAATGATAGTAGTCTAAGATCCTGCGTTGGGTTTGCGGGTCACGGAACATCCCGTCCGCGGTGTTGGTTCGTTCTTCGAGACCGGGAACTGTTGCTGTATCGATCGCTGCTTTGGTGTCTCGCCACGCTTCTTCGAGAGCGCCGTCGGTCTTGTACTTGGCCCCGAGCCACTCGCGGAAGCGGCGCGTCATGGCGCGCCCTGAATCCGGTTCGTACCAGAACCGCTGATAGTGCCATTCCCCGTAGAGAAGGCCCGCCACATGAAACCCTGCGATATGGTTTCCTTCAGGCATGGCGCTCAGAGCGCGGAGAAATTCGATCAGCTTTTCGCCCGCCTCGTTTCTCCATCGGACGCTGGCAGCGCTCACCGCCATCTCACGCTTCACGTCTGGCTGGTCTTGTTGGTCGCGAAGGGGACGGACGGTGAGGGGAGCGGTGTACCCGACAGTTTCCTCGGGGTACTTTTCACTCCACCAATGCGGCGGGTCGACATGGATGCGGATGAAGATGAAAGCGTCCGGACATATTGAGGTCACAGCTCGGATACGGTTCCCGACCTTCTGCATGTCAAGTGAGCCGTCCGGCTTCCAAATATCATCCGCGTTGTGGTTATAGACATCTCCTAACCAGACGTCGATCTGGAAGAGCTTGAACCCTATCTTCGCAAAGTCTTCAAGATTGTGGTGCGGCACAGGCTTCCACGTGTCCTCCGCTCCCGTGGTCAGGGCGTAAATCATCGGGGCGACGGCATTCCCGTTGATGTAAATCGCCGGACGGCCCTGATAGATTGCCACCTTTGAGGTGACCGCCTTGAATGACTTAGCCGCAGCCGGCGCACCGTTCTTTAGTGTGACAGCGGATGGTACAGAGGGCCATTCCACCCCTGCGAGGCGGGGCGTTGGGGCCAGAGCTTTGCCGCGAACTGCTATTGTCAGACCCGCGGCGCTCAAGTATTTCAGGAAGCCGCGCCGGCTGGCTGGATTGCTACGATGTGAGTCCACGATTGTCTCCTATTAGTAAGAATCCGCGAGGCTTAATGTGCGCATGGACCGCGAACCTGCCCCTATTTGCACCGCAGTAACCTACACTCCCACGGACGGGTTTTGCAAAGCTCCCTGAGAAAATTCATGCGGATGTGTGTCTTCGTATCACCCGCTCGATTTCATGTCAAGAGAAATGTTCCCCCCGGAGTAATCCCTCAGTTTCGGTCTCGCGAGCGGGCTGGAGGGTGGGCACACGACTGCCTAAGCCTCGCCAACTGCGCGAGCAGATTGTGTGAATGAGAGGTCTCGATTACCTTGAAGCGCGTTAACTGGTGTTCTGGGGAAAGAGTAGGCGGATAGCGTCGCGGGTGGGGTGTTCCGCCAGTTGATCGAGGAGGGATTTGAAGTGCGTCTGGGGATCCGGGAAACGCAGCGCCAGCGTGTGGACCAGGGTCATGAGGACCTCGCGCGTTGCGGCTCCCGCGTCGGACTGCGATCCGAAGCTGGTTTTACGGGCGATGACCGTGGGACGGAGTTGACGCTCGGCGTAGTTGTTGTCGGCCGGCACGCGGCGATCCTCGACCCAATGGTAGAGGCGAGGGGCGTTCTCACGAAACCGATCTTGCATCGCCCGCACGCCCAGGTGCTGGGCGGGCGAGGCGATCACTTTTTCAATCTCCTGCTTCAGGTGGCGTGCGTGTGCGTAATACTGCTCGTCGGAGAGCGGCTGTGAGTGCAGATGCATGGCTGCCGCCAGCAGGGGAATCAGCGTGGCGGTAAATGTCTGCACCTCGGCTTGGTCCGGGAATTCCTTAGCCAAATCTTCCACGTCCCGCAGCAGATGCGCATAGCAGTATTGCAACCGGCAAGGCGCGCCATTATAGGCCTTATAGCGGTCCACCACTAAGACCCCCGCCAGTGGCACTTCGCCCAGAGCCTCGCGGGCCACCCGGGCCGAACGCGACTGGCGAAACAGGAACACGCACAGCAAGGGAGTGGCAAACAACCAAGCGTAGCCGGAGCGGCCGTCGTTGCGCCAGCCGGTTTCATCGGCGTGGCGCACCGGGGCCTGACGGTATTCCTCCAGCAACTTGGGCAGCAAGCCCTTGAACAGCGACGCCACCCGGTGGAGAAGGGCCATCGCCGCACCCAGACCGATGCCCAGTTGCTGACAGACCCGCCCCAAGGGCAGGCCATACAAGTAATGCAGAAAGACCACCTGGGTCAGCAGTTGGTTGCCAAACAGGCTCTTGCGCAGCACGCTGGGCGCTCGGGCCCGGATGAACTTGCGACAGTGCGGGCAGTATTTCCGTTGCAAGCGGTAGACGATCCGCTGCGCCCGCAAGGGCTGCGCGTCCAGCACCGAGCGGGAACGGCATCCCCGGCTCTGCAGCGGCCCCGCACAGGTCGGACAGGTCTCCCCCACGGGCACGGTTTCGCAGCGGTCGGCTTGGCTCGCTTCGATCCTCGTGCGTCCATGGCCCTGGTGTCCTCGCCGAGCACCCCCCACTTTGGCCCTCTGCGCTTCCGAGGCGTTGGCCTTGAAGGGGCGACGCGCCGAAGGCGTGGAGGAAGCGAAAGGTCCTTCCTCGGCCTGCTGCTGCCGATAGCGCAACTGCTGTTTCAGGCTGCGCACTTCTTCCTCTAACTGATCGATGCGGCGCTGCTTCTCGAAGCACCCTGGGCAGAAATTCATGCCCATGCCGAATCCTCCGGCTCGGAAGGTTCCGCATATGCCGGAGCGCCCGCCTCACAGAGCCGCTGCTGGACGTTCCGACAGAGGGGATAAACGAAAAGCAGTTTGGGGCGGAGGGGAGAGCGATGCTCCCGGTCCATGCGCCCCCGCCCCTGTGTCCGCCCCAGAGGAATCCAGTTGGCGGCGCGATAACACGTGCCGCGAAAACGCTCTTCCTCGACGAGAGTTTCCAACAGGAGAGGCCGGTAGCCGTAACCACGCTCCCAATCGTCGGGCAGTTGGCGCGCACTATGCCCCAGGATTTTGCTCGCCAATCCTTTCACGCGAACCCAAGGCAGCAGCAGAAAACGACTGTTATTGACGATGAAGGGAAGATTCCGCGCTCGCCGCTCGCCACTCCAGCCGATCCAACGATCCCGCGCCGCCATCTTCCAAGCTGCCGAAGACCACTGCAGGCAGGCCAACACTTGTGCGGGGCAGCGCTCCGAAGAGACGAAATATCGCAGGCTGGCCCCCACCGGCACCCGGTGACCCAAGTAGTGGTAGCGCTCCACGTACTCGGCCCATAGCCGGCAGTCGGCTTTCCGCTCCGCTCCCACGACCGTCAGCGTCAACGGCTCGAACTCGCCCGCCGCGCCCGTGATCTCCGCCTGGGGATCGCTGTGCGCAGTAAGGTGCGCCCGCCGCGCCCCCCGGCCCCCGCAGAGCTGCAGCGTCGGCAAACTGATGTGGCCTTGATCGCGCAAACCTTCCAGCAGAAGCCGACACTCGTGGTTCTTCAGCTTCCCGTTCGGTCGCTTCCAGTCGAGAAGCTCACACAGGGTGCGGGAAATTTCCGTGAGGCTGAGCGCGGTGCACTGGGCGGCCACTTCGCGGATCATCTCCACTTCGGAGATCGAGAAGTGACGACCAGAAAAGGTCAGAGGGGCGAGGGTTGGCGGCGGGTTGGGCATCTCTCTTGGTTGCTCCCCAGGCTAGAGTAACGAAGAGATTTCGATTTGTCCAGCAGAAAATCATCGGCTCTACAGAGAATTCCCTCGACCCATACCTAAGACGAGACCGAAACTGAGG
>CAWIUZ010000398.1:0-18366 GCA_963838915.1 uncultured Acidobacteriota bacterium | reverse complement strand
TCCAAAATCATGAATTATGCGGGCTAGCTGCCTTTTCGTTCCCTGTTCAACTTTCGCGCCCTGTATTGTAAACCATGCAGCCGCCACCCGCGCGTTTCTCTGGTTCTCACTTTTTGCGGTCCCTTGTGATGGAATCATCGGGGGGTTGATGATCACCTCACAGAGTGCTCTCCAATGGTATTGCAATTAGTCACTGAGGACTCTCGATTACTCATGAAGGGTTTCTATGGCTGGTTTGCAATTCCGTGCGACTGGTGTAACCTCCTTATTTATTTGGAACGGAGGCGCAACAAATGCCATCACATGGTCAAATTCTATTATCCATCGAACGCCTAATTCGGGTCGCTGACACTCTCCTTGCAAATTTCAATTTCGACTGGGGTAAGGCCCGAGCCGACGTTCCTACTCCCGAGGGCAGCCAAGTCGACCGCCAGGAGTGGGACGAATATCTTAAGCAGCATTTGTCCCCTATGTTGCCCCCCACGGGCTACCTACCAGGATTCCTCGACAAGGTGAAAAGTTTGTTGGCTGACATGGGCACTCCGGGTGAGCCGTCCGTGCGGCGTGTGCTTAGACTGCAGTTTCCATCGGACGACGAAAAGCGCTGCATCAAATCGTTGCGAGTGCTCAAAGCCGAACTTGTCGCAGTCAAAGACAGGGAATTCCTAGGAGTGGACCGGGATACCAATCCCCGGACATTCTCCCGTCAGAGCGGACCGCGAACGCGTCCAAAATCCCTTTCTCAGACGGACGCGGACCGGTACAAGCGAATTGGGCGAGAAGAAATCGAGCGGATGGCGAATCCAGAGCTCTGGAAGCGTCACGCCCCCGAGGAAAGGAAACTCAGACCCGGTACCAAATTCCAAGCGTTTCGCGTCAGTTTGAACCGGATCAGGACGTTCTGCAAATTGCCCACCTCTTTGGAAATCCGAAAAAAAGTGACCAGAGTTGGTCACTTAGAGAGTGACCAAAAGTGACCAACCTGCGGGACTGAATTCCTGATTTTTCCTATCGCCCGACTCATCACTGCACTTTGGTCAGTGGTACCCGCAAAAGCTGTCAATCCCCCTTTCAGCCGTGCTCCCATCAGTTTCCATGCGGCTTGCGAGTTCTGGTCAGTGAGGCACCCCTTATGATGCCCCCATGTTTCAGAACGCAGCACGCCAAAATCACACAAGAGAGGAGGCAACAAAACATGCCTCGCAGACTTAATGAACTCCAAGAAGAAGTTGACGACCTCCGAGGGACGGTCGATGAAGTCTCTGACCTCGCCGACGAGGCGCTCGACCCCGAGTTGTCCCGCGAAGAAGTCATATCAAAACTCAAGGAAATTCAGGAAGCCGTGTCTCCCGAAGAGGACGAAACGGAAGGCTCTAACGAATCGGGGGAATGAAATCGCCGCCATTGTGCGGCAGAAAGTGGCGCAAGCCTGCCTCCAGCCTCACAGACCGGGGGTTAAGAATCCGTTCGCAGCAGTGTGCGCCAGATGGTCCGCGCATTTGTGGTTTCTGCGGATCGACCGATCAGATTGACCTACACCACATAGACGGATACGAGGAGCACACCGAGACCGAGAACCTAATGTGGGCCTGCCGCTCCTGCAATGTTCGTGTGGGCATTGCGATGACTCGCGCCGAACTCGGCCGCCCCACTTACCAATTCAATCCGCACCCACACGGCGCAAGGAACCTTGCTCAATGGCTGACGGCTGTTTTATCCGCGAAGGGCGAATCAGATGTGATGGACACGGTCACGGCCGTTACGATGATCCGTGCAACTCCCCCGGAACGGCGGTCAGAGTTTGCGCAACAGATTTGGGAGATTCGCCGGCGGCGAGGCACCGATCGCAAAGGCTGACCGACCGCCAAGGAAATTCGGCCAACGGCCGGTAAAACAAACGGCCCCGCTTCGGGGCGGGGCCGTTTGGAGAACTGTCAGGGATGGGCTGACAGCTCAAGGCACTCAGCTTACCTGACAATCCCCGAGAAAATCAAATTTGTCGCCGGACCGGGACGGAACAGACCCAGCAACGAAGGACTGACAACCATTCGACTGGGGACGCATACCGGGCACGGTCCGGCGCCCAGTTCTCGCGCCTCAGGCCTCCCGTGACCGTCCGTCATGCTTGGGTGCGGATGAAAAGAGTTGTCCGGGGGTCTCGGGGGCAGGCCCCCAAGTGGCTCGCGTTTTTGGCGAGCCAGAATTGCTAGAAGGACGGACGTGTGCCCATTCACCGAGGCTGAGATTTGGGAGTCCCACCGCGAAGAGGTCCGAGATCCTCGAAAGCGGACTCACAGGCATGCTCCCTGGCGAACCTACAAATCACCGAAAGGCGAGCCTCTTCCGGCCAAATCGGTGCCGCCGTTACCGGGAATGCAGAGAATGAACAGGGCTTCTGAGATGGAGTTACTTCGCCGAACGTCTGGAGACGGCGACTTGGCAGACCTGCCGGAATTTCCGTGGGTCTGCGCCAAGCTGAAATTGGTGCCGGACTTCGGCTGGATTTACACCAGCGATGGTGAAGCAGGCCTCGCCTCGGATAGCGACATCCGGCGGGAGATGATGGGTACTTGGCTTGCGGACATTGCGAGATGGACACACTTTTGCACCTGGACCTTTTCGCGTCTGGTCAGTGTGGCAGCGGCAATGCACTTCGGCAGGGTACACCTTGGATGGCTTGCCCGGTGGGATGTTGATACGGAGCGCGGAGGCACAGCGGCCGATTTTCTCGAACAGAATCGGTATCGGGACCAGCGCGACCATGCCAAGGACGAGAGGGCTCGACAGAAGGCCGCTAGAAAGCGCGTGCAGGCATTTCTAGCCACTGAGCGCGGGGAGACAGGAGGATTGATCCACCTCCATGCATTGGTGGCAAAAATCAACCGTTTGTCGCCTTTTTGCGCTCGCGATTTGCCTGCGGATAAATGGGGTGTGAAGTGCTGCATGGTACATGCCTGGCCGTGCGGCTATGCCCGCGTGTTTCCTTACGACCCTGCCCTTGGTGCCAAGTACTACGTCTCGAAATACGTCATCAAGGGCTACCTTGCGGAGTGGGAATTGATGGGGCATTTTCACTGCCCTGGGACAGCCTGCTCTTTGGCTCTTCGATAAAGCTGAACTTGGCCCATGGCGAAGAATTTCATTTTCCAGAGAACGATGACGGCAGAGAATCCCGTAATGCCGGAAGAGCAACGTGCTGCTCTCTGCATTCTGGCACGGTTAGTTGCGGCTGCGTATGCAGCCGACCACCCGGAGTTATTCGGCGAGAAACGGTCTGAGATTCTTCAGGAGCGGGAATTGACAGAAGCACAGCGCGGGCATACTCTTGAGGCAGGCGGGACCATCAGTTGCGGTAAACAACTGATGGCCCCTGACCATACAGCCTGCTAAGGAGGCCGGATGGCTACACCCATTCTTAACACACCTCAGCCCCACAATGACAATTCGAAAAGCATACTCGACCTGCTGGAACGGCTCGCCGACCCGCAGAAAGGCCAGGGGATGACTGCCATGTGTGCCCCGACTAGAGCGATAGCCTGGGCGCGCGTCTCGACTGACGAGCAAAACGAGCGAGGGCTATCGATCCCGGAGCAACTGCGAGAGATTCGGCAGTATGCCAAGAGCAAGGGTATTGAAATCGTGGCCGAGTTCACCGAGGCCGTAAGCGCGTACCAGCACCGCGCGAAGCGTGCAGAGTTCGAGCGGATGATTAAACGGGCCAGAGCCGAGCGAGTGGCCATGATTCTGGTGCACGATTTCTCCCGGTTCTCGAGGGATAGTGTCGGGGCAAAGGTCCTGGTGCGCGAGTTGCGCGGGGCGGGAATCAAAGTTGTGTCTTTGAATGACCCTGAGATAGACCCTGAGACCGTCGCGGGCGTGTACATGGAAGCGATCACCTTTGCCAAGAACGAAGCCTATAGCCGAGAGGTCGCCTTCCACACTCGCAAGGGATGCCGCGCCAACGTGCAGACCCGCGATCCCGAAACAGGATGGTGTTACAAGAACGGCGGACAGCCGCCGTGGGGTTATCGTTCGCTTCGATTGGAACGGGGCCAGGACAAGCGGGGCCGTCCCATAATCAAGTCAGTTTGGGAACTCGACGAAACCATCATAGCTGGCCGTCCGGCGCACGAGTGGGTGCGTCACTGTTTAGTGGAGCAGGTCGCCTCCGGAGCATCGCTGGCCGAGCTTCGCGACTACTGCAATCGCAACGGCATTCCCGCCCGCCGACACAAGAGCAAGCTCTGGGGACTTACCACCTGGAACGCCATTCTTCAGCCGAGTGTGATCCTGCAATTCTGCGGCTACGGTGTCTGGAACGCCCGGACCAAGGAAGGACGCAAGCACCCGCCCTGTGATTGGGTGATCGTGCCCAACGCTCACCCCGCTCTCATCACCGAGGACGAGGCCCGAGCAATTCTCTCCGCACGATGCCGAGCGCAAGCGACAGCCTCAATCCCGAGTAATCGAGGCAGGAGCCTGAGTTCTGACTACGTTTTGAGTGGAGGACTTTTCCAGTGTGCCCGTTGTGGTGCGAACATGATCGGATTCCGCACGTCCAGCGGTGAATACTACGTTTGCGGGAGCCAGCCATACCGCAGGGGCATGGGATGCGGGCCGGGTGTCTATGTGCCACGTCGCGCCGTCGAAACCGAGGTCTGCCAAGGTATGAGCAAACTGCTCAGTATGTGTGCTGATCCCGACGGGTTCACACGGCAAGTCAACACGGAGTTACGCCGCTTGTGGGAGGACTCCACCGGATATGCTGACAACAACAAGGCCCGCAAGGAAATTGAGCAGATTGAAACCAAGATCGGAAACATTCGCCGTGCCATCGAGGAGGGCTTGGCCGACGCTCAATGGGCGAACAGCCGCCTTCGGGAATTGAGCGCCGAACGAGATGTCCTGGCAGCCGCCCTCAACGCACCAGGGCCACCACAGCTTGATTCCGGGACCGTGATGACATACCGGCGTCAGACCGAGAAATTGATGCAATGTGGCCAGCCCGCCGAGCGAAAGCGGCTCCTGCGGGCTTGGGTGCAAGAGATCAAACTAGAGCCGGAAACCCTGGAGGTTAAAATCAGCTACCGTCTGCCAGAGGCCGTTATGAAAGGCGTGGTTGCGGGGGCTGGATTTGAACCAGCGACCTTTGGGTTATGAGCCCAACGAGCTACCAGACTGCTCCACCCCGCGATACTAGCATATCCAAAAGCGAGAGAATTAGCAACATGCATTTGTGCCACGACATTTGCGCCACAGGCATTTGCGCGCAGCGTTGCGCGAGGCGTGCGCGGGGGCCTTCCGTGTGCTAAGATTTTTCCTCCGGGATACAACGGCAAACGCACGGGAGGGTGTGGTGGGCAAAGCAGCGGACCCTGCCGCGAGGACCTTCGCGGTCAACCGTCAAGCGCAACATCTATACCACTTGCTGGAAAAATTCGAGAGCGGCGTTGAGCTGACGGGGACAGAAGTGAAGTCGATTCGTGAGGGCAAGGTCAATCTGAAGGACAGTTACGCAGTGGTTAAGAACCAAGAAGTGTGGTTGATCGATTGCCACATCAGTCCCTACGCTGCCGGCAGCCGGTTTAACCATGACCCGCTGCGGGACCGGCGCCTGCTTTTGCACCGCCGCGAAATCGACAAGCTCAAGGGGCGCACGCAGGAGAAGGGTTTCACGCTCGTCCCGACGCGCGTTTACCTGAAGCACAACCTAATCAAGTGCGAAATTGCGCTGGCCAAAGGCAAGAATGTCTTCGACCACCGAGAAACTTCTCGACGCCGAACCATCGAAAGGGAAGTCCAGCAGGACATACGCGAACATCGGAGGCGGCACCAGTAACGCAGCTGTCAGGTGTTGGGTTTCAGGTGCCAGGGTTGGACTAGGGGCTAGGGACGGCCGGTCGTGCGCTTACCGCGGAGATTTCAGATTCGAGATTCCAGATTTCAAAGGAAGAAATCAACTGCTGAGATGCTTCGCTGCGCTCAGCATGACAGGCAGGAGTCGACTGACACGGACGACCGACCACTGACAACCCACCACTGGCCACGGACCACGGACAACGCACCGCAGACAACTACATCCGTTCCGGCACTTCCATTCCCATCAAATCCAAGGCTGCAGTCAGCGTTTGATTCACAAGCTGGACCAGGTACAAGAGAAATTGTTGCCGCTCGGCGCCGGGCTCACTCAGGATGTGGAAGCGGTGGTAGAAGTTATTGAAAGCTTGCGCGAGCCGGAAGGCGTATTTGGCAACTCCCGCGGGCTCCTGGCTGGCTATGGCTTGCTCGACCGTCATCTTGAGTTGCGCAGCCAGGAGAGTCAATTCCCAAAAGGCAAGTCCATCCTCACTCGCGAAAAACCTTTCAAGCACTTCCGGCCCGACAGCGCGGTCGAGATTCTGGGGTTGGAAATCCGCGTGTGTTTCCTGGAATTTGGTGAAGATGTTCCTGGCGCGAACAACGCTGTATTGCAGATAGGGTCCGGTCTCACCTTCGAAAGCGAGCGCTTCCTTGAAATCGAAGGCGATGATCATGCGCCGCGAGAACTTGAGCAGGAAATAGCGCAAGGCAGCGACGGCGATCATGCGGGCGTAGGTTCGCTGCTCTTCCGGGTTCTGGGTCATCTGGCGGGAGCGGACTTCCTCGAGCGCCTTGGCGATCAGCTTGTCGATCAAATCGTCCGCCTTCACGCCCAGGCCTTTGCGTCCCGAGACTTCTACGTAAGGGCGCTCGCGATCTTCCTCACTCAATTCCACCCCCAGTTCTTCGGCGCAGCGCGGCGAGAGTCCCACGACTTCGTAAGCAAAGTGGTGCAGGTTGTTGGCCTGCTTGTGGTAACCGAGAGCGTGAAGCGCTGCTTTCACGAGGTTTTGCAAGTAGGACTGGCGAGTATCAATCACCGCGTAGGCGCTGTGGGCGTGGCCGTGGGAGGGGGTTTCACCGGACACATCTTCGGCGTGTAAGTGACCCCTCGCCCGGCCCGCGACGGCTGATGACGGCGCCGTCACGGTCCACCCTCTCCCCTGGGGAGAGGGCTGTTCGAACGTCGGAGGCGGGAGAGGGCTCATTTTCCGAATGGAGGGCGGTGCGCCAGACCGGGTGGCCATCAGGGTAGCGATGAAACAGCGCATAGCCGAAGTCTTTTCCTAACAAAGCGAATTTCCAAAGGTGATAGGCGATGTCCTTGCCAACGTAAGTGACCGTGCCACTCGAGCGCACAATGATTTTGACGTCCTCCCCGCCGGGCTCGCCCTCGGGTTCGCTGGACTCGGAATCCCCCAGGCTCATGACCCAGCAACCGGCGTTCTTCCCGGCATCCTCGAATCGAATGGCGCCGTTTTTCTTCAGCAACTCGAATGCGGATTTCCAAAAGTCGAGACGCAAAATCTCGCTCTCCTGAACGAGGAGGTCGTATTGCACATTAATGCGCAGCATGGTCTCGAGGTGCAGGCGCACGATAGCGGTGGAGACCAGGTCGGCCATGCGGGCCGGCTCGCCGTGGCCTTCTTCGATATCCTTCAGGGCTTGAGCACGAAGGTTTAAGGCCTCAGGGTTTGTCTGGTAATATCGAAAGACTTTTGCGTAGAGATCCCAACAGAAATAGTCGAATCGCTGCTCGGGTTCCCGGATCAATCGCCCGACTTCCTCGAGGTTTTTCTTTTCGAGGTGGATGAACCCCACCACCACATCCGCGACCTGCACACCTGTGTTGTCGATGTAGTTCTGCACCTCGACCGGGTCGCCGCGGAACTTGAGCAGGCGAACGAAAGTGTCGCCCAGAATGGAATTCCGCAGATGTCCGATGTGGGCAGCCTTATTGGGGTTGATGCTGGTGTGCTCGACGAGGACTTTACCCGCGTCGGAGGGTAGGGAAGCCTGCCCTGAAACGCGCCGGGCGAACAGTGCGGCAGCGGCTCGAGCGCGGTTGAAATGAAAGTTCAGATAGCCGGCGCCGGCAGTGCTGACGCGCTCGATCCCTTCCAAAGGCAGAAAGCGCTCCGCCAGGGTCTGGGCGATTTTTCGAGGCGGCTGACGCAGCTGTTTCGCCAGTTCGAAGCAGGCCGCCAGGGAGAGATCGCCCATCTCGAGCGAGGGCGGGGAATCCAGCGCGGGCGGTTCCGCCGCCAGTTCAAAGATCTCGCGAACCAGTGCCACAAACCTCTGCTGTATTCTCCGCTGGATTTCCAGATACAAGTACGGCCTCCTCGAGAAGTGGCGCGCAGAACGGGGTTTGGTCCCTCCCCTCCACTTCCGACGCATAAGTTCGCTTACTAATTCAACGAAGCACTAGTCTCATGTCCCAGTGATTCGTGATGTAAGTCGGGGCGATTCGACGGTGTGCCGCGAGCCCCGCTAGCGTGCTGACGATATTCTTAAGCCCCAAAGGGGCGGTCTAACAAAGCCCAGGCCAACGGCCTGGGTAAGGAATCCATGCCGCGCAATTTGCCAGCCCTGAAGGGGCGTGATGAACCGTGCGAGTCGGCGGAGGCGACGTTCTGCGGAGGCCAACGCCTGGTTATTTCGCCCTTGCAGGGCTTGCTCCCAGAGAACGGTGGTGTCTCGGTCGCAACCCAGGCCATTGGCCTGGGCTTTGTTAGCTCGCCCCTTTAGGGCTCGAAGCATTCCCAACCAAGAATTCAGATACGCCCAATCACTGAAAGGCTGACATATACCACAGACTTATGGGGCACGCCACTAGAAGTGAAATCAGGGCAGAACGCTTTAGCCTCAGTCGCAATTATAGCAGAACGAGGCGAAGTGGGGGTCGCCCGCGGGGCAGAGTTATAGCATCAGATCCGCCTCTGATCAGGCATTGTCGTTTCGGATAATATGTTGTGATTTAACGACTGGGACGCTTTCGCCGTTTGGCGTGGTGGTCGAGCCCGAGTTCTTCTCTCTTGCGGCTCAGGGTGTTGCGGTGAATCCCCAGGGCCTCGGCGGTCTTCGACAAGTTTCCGTTGTTTTTTTCGAGCAAGCGCTGGATAAAGCGCTTCTCGAATTCGCTGATAGCCTCAGGGAATTGGATTCCGTTATCGATCATGCGGTTGATGAGGGCTTCAAGCTGGTCTTTCACGACAGCGCTCCCGTGCGAAAGTATTTGCTTCGTGTGCTTAATTCTTCATCGCTTTCTTGTCGTTCTGGCTAACTGTTTCTTTGAACCTCTCGAATCCCAGGCGAAACTGCGCTTTGAGGTTGGTGGGCATAGCCAGGGAAATAATATGTGCTCCCGTGGTGACGTAAGGAGCCAGTGATGATTGCTGCACCACTGCCGGCTTGATGGCGAAAGCCACCAGGACAAGGAGAAGCACGCAATCGACAAGCACCCCACGAACCAAGCCGAAAACCGCGCCCAGGAAGCGGTCGAACCACTCAATGCCGGCGGTCTTAATCAACTTCCGGGCCAGCAATGAGACAAGCGCGCCCACCAGCAGGACTGCCACGAACAGGGTCAAGAAACCCAGCCCCAGGGCGACGTCGTGCGACTTAGTGAGATCCTCAAACCAAAGCGCCGCTCTTGGGTACGCCACTGCGGCCACCACGAGCGCGGCGACCAGCGCCGCCAGGGAGATCAATTCCCGGACGAAACCTTTCATGAGGGCGAATATCACCGAGCCCACCACTATGGCGGCGAATGTCCAGTCGAGCCAGTTCCAGGCACCCATGAGCTTCAGCGCAATCCCGCCTCGGCGGGATGTTTCAGTTAGGAATCACGTCCAGTAAGAAGACTGTACGCCTGCCGGTACTTCTCACTTGTCTTTTCCACCACCTCAGACGGAAGGGAAGGCGGGGGAGGTTGTTTATTCCAGTGCAGCGACTCGAGGTAATCGCGCACGAACTGTTTGTCGAACGAAGGTTGTGGCCGGCCAGGCAGATAACCCTGCTGGGGCCAGAAGCGAGACGAGTCCGGCGTGAGGACCTCGTCAATGAGGATAATGTCATTCTCGCTCCGCCCCCATTCAAACTTAGTGTCGGCAATAATGATGCCGCGTTCCGCTGCGTAGTCTCTGCCTTTGGAATAAAGCTCCAGGCTGAGATCGCGGAGCTCTTGCGCGGTCTCGAGGCCCACTGTCGCAGCGGCCTCGTCCCACGTAATGTTTTCATCATGGCCGGTGGTCGCCTTGGTGGCCGGCGTGAAGATCGGCTGGTCGAACTTAGAACCTTCGGACAGACCCGCAGGCAATTCGATGCCGCAGACTTTTCCCGTTGCGCGATATTCTTTGAGGCCTGACCCTGCCAGATATCCTCGCACCACGCATTCGATGGGGAAAGGTTCGGCCTTACGCACCAGCATCGAGCGGCCGTCCAGTTGATCGTCGAAGGGTTGAAGTTCCGCCGGGTAGTCGCTGAGCTTCGAACTCAGAAAGTGATTGGGAAAAGTCTTCCCGAACATTTCGAACCAAAAGCACGAAAGTTGCGTCAGGACCCAGCCCTTGCCCGGAATGCCTTCACTCATGACGACGTCAAAGGCCGAGAGGCGGTCTGTGGCGACGACCAGAAGCTGATCTGGCCCGGTTTCATAGACATCCCGGACTTTACCTCGGGAGAAAAGCTTCGCGCCGGGCAATCTGGTCATGGTAAGAACAGATTGATGATTTGTTTGCATGTTGTTGGCTCAGAACATTCGTCATTCTAAAACATTGGCAGATGTTGTCAACGAAAAAAAAGAACGCGATGAAAACAAAGCAACTTCAAAGCGCACCACTCGATGTTGCGTGGCACTTCCGTCCGGATCAGATCAGAAGACCCTTCGCTGCGCTGCGCCGTTAGTCACGTCACCCCCCCGCTACCGTCGGTCCGTCTTCCACTAGGCAAACTAGGAGAGTTGTGGTACACTCCTAGATAGACTAGGAGCCGAAGACGATGGGCAAAACTGCCGAGTTGCTTCCCGGAACGCTTGACTTGCTGATCCTCAAAGCTGTGTCGCTAAGGCCGCTGCACGGATATGGCGTGCTGCTGCGCATTCAGCAGATTTGCCGCGACGCTCTGAAGATTCCGCAAGGATCGCTCTATCCGGCGCTCTATCGCCTCGAACATCAGGGGCTGATCGCCGCCGAATGGGGTCAGAGCGACAACAACCGCCGGGCGAAATACTACACGTTAACCGCCGCGGGGCGGGCGCGCCTGCGCGAGGAGACTGCGGGTTGGAACCGCCTGGCTTCGGCGATTGCCGCTGCCTTGAATACGAAACCGGAGGAGGTCTGACATGCTGGCCCGCCTGCGATCTCTTTACCGTGCGCTCACGTCGCGAAGCGATTTCGAAGCCGGAATGACGGAGGAACTGCGCTTTCACATCCGGCAATTCGCGGAGGACCTGGTTCGCTCCGGCGTCGTTCCGGAAGAAGCGCGGCGGCGGGCGCGCCTGGAATTCGGCGCGATCGAAGCCGTGAAGGAGGAATGCCGTGGAGCGCGCGGCCTGCTCATGCCGGCGGAGCTGGGAAGGCAGTTTCGGTACACCGCCCGCTTGCTGAAGAAGACACCTGCATTCACGGCGACGGCCCTGCTGACCGTGGCACTATGTCTCGGGGCCAACTTGACGATTTTCGCGGTCCTCGATTCGATCCTCCTGCGCGGCCTGCCGTTTCCTCACGCCCACGAGCTGGTGACGATATTCAATACCTATCCCAAAGCCGGCGTCGAGCGCGACGGCTCGTCTCTTCCCAATTACTATGAACGCCGTGGGGGCCGCATACCCGCTTTCAGTTCGCTTTCGATTTACGCCTATGGGACGGCCATCGTCGGAGAACCCGGTTCGGCGGCGCGGGACGAGATCATGCGAGTTTCGCCGGAGTTCTTCATCACCCTCGGCATCGGCCCGTCCCTCGGACGCGGCTTTACGGAACAGGAGACTACGTTTCAAACCGATGCCGTGGTGATTTTAAGCGACGGATATTGGCGCCAGCACTTCCATGGCGACCTCGGCGTCATTGGGCGCCAGATACGCGTCGACGACAATCGAAGGACCGTCGTCGGCGTCTTGCCTCCCGCTTTTCACTTTCTTTCCTCGGACGCGCAGTTGTATTTCCCTCTCTCGTCGCGTCCTGAGGACCGCGTGTCACGGTACCGGCACTCGGGCGGGGATGTCATCCAGACGATCGCCCGCCTCAAACCGGGCGCCACTCTCCAGGAGGCCCAATCGCAAATTGACCTGCAGAATGCCCGCATCGAACTGGACGACCCGCAGGCAGAATTGATGGCCAGCGCCGGCTTCCGCTCCCTGGTGGTTCCGCTGCACGCTGACCATGTGGCCTCGATCCGCCCCACCCTGTTGCTGCTGCAAGCCGGAGTGCTTGTGCTGCTGGTCATCGGGGTCGTCAATCTGGCCAACCTGCTCCTCGTCCGGGCGAGCGCCCGGGCCAAAGAACTGGCAGTTCGACAGGCTCTGGGGGCGAGCCGCAGGCATTTGGTGTGCGGAGTGTTGGTGGAGACCACCGTGATCACGCTTGCCGGCGGACTGCTCGGCCTCGCCGCGGCGGCGGGTGGAATCCGCCTGCTGGCTGCCCTGGGAGCTGACCGCCTGCCCCTGGGCGCGCGCATCGCGGTGGATGGGCGTGTGGCGCTCGCGGCGTTGGTGGGGGCTGTCGCGATGGGGATTGCGCTCGCCATCCCGATCGTGTGGTTTCACCTTCGCGGTTCCGGAACTGCCCTGCGATCAGAGACTCGTAGCGCCACAACCGGCCGCGCCGCTCAGGCTCTGAGGCAGGGCTTCGTGGTAGCCCAGATCGCTCTGGCGTTCGTACTGCTCGACGGGGCGGGACTGCTCGGCCTCAGCCTGAAGCGCGCCATGGCGGTGTTCCCCGGATTCCACCCTGATCACGTTCTCACCGGCCAAATCTCCATGGTGGGAAAGAAATACCCCGACCCTCTGGCGGGTTTAGCATTCTCCGAAAGACTCGTGGGCGAGCTGGAACGCCAGCCGGGAGGCCTCGCTGCCGGTGTGTCGAACAACCTGCCCTTCAGCGGCTACAGCGGCAAGAGCGCGGCGACCGTGAAAGGCTACGTCCTGCCGCCGGGCGAACCGCCCCGGGGGCTCTACTCTTACGGCGTGGGCGGGGACTACTTCCGCGCCATGGGCTTTCACTTGCGCGCCGGGCGATTCCTCACGAGCGAGGACTCGCGCCGTCCGGAGCGGGTTTGCGTGGTCGACAGCGATTTCGCCCGCCACTATTGGCCGAATTCGAGCCCCCTTGGTCATCAACTTTTGCAGGGCTCGGAAACGGGCCCGGATCGTGAGGCATTCACCGTCGTCGGGGTGGTCGACAGTATCAAACAAGCGGGCCTTACCGATGAGGCGGCGCAAGGTGCGGTCTATTATCCCTACATATATCGGCCCGAAAACAATATCTTTGTGGTGGTTCGAGCGGCTGTTTCGCCGGAGTCGCTGCGCATGACGATGCAGAAGGTGGTTCGGGATATCGACCCCGGACTTGCGGTGAACGATATCCGGTCTATGGACGATCGCATCACCGACAGCCTGATGGCTCGGCGCTCGCCGGCCCTGCTGGCGGGCTTGTTTGCGCCATCGCGCTGCTCCTCACGGGCATTGGCACTTACGGCGTGTTGAGTTATGCGGTGGCGCAGAGGAACCGCGAGATTGGCTTACGCATGGCGTTAGGAGCCCAGCCCCGCCAGATTCGCAGCCAGTTTCTGGCTCTTGGCCTTCGGCTGGTCATTGCCGGTTTGGCGCTGGGCAGCGTCGGGTCCTGGCTCGTTGGAAAAGTGATCCAGGCGGTTCTGTTTCACGTGCCCGCTTCGAGCCCTGTGGTGCTCAGTTGCGCCGGAGCTATCATGGCGTCGATATCGCTTGCCGCTTGCCTGGTGCCCGCCGGGCGCGCCGCCCTCGTCTCTCCAATGCAGGTTCTTACGGAGCAGTAGGAAAAGCAGATCCTTCGCTTCGCTCAGGATGACATGTCATTCTGAGCGAAGCGAAGAATCTGCATTTGGTTGCGGCTTTGCCGCCCTGTGCCAACCAGGGGTTCGCCTTGAAACCTCTCCCGCGTTTGTGTTAATAACACCTGCTCATTGTGTTAGCAGCGTGCAACTCTTACCCCCCAGTTCGCCTGACAGTCGCGCGAGTGATATCGCTCGCGCCGGCATCTTCGCCCTCACGATGTTCGTGAGCGCGGCACTGCTCTTCCTGATGGAGCCCATGTTCGCCAAGATGGTGCTGCCGCTCCTGGGCGGGACCCCGGCGGTCTGGAGCACCTGTCTCATGTTTTTCCAGACGGTGCTGCTGGGCGGATACGCTTATGCGCACATTTCGTCGAAGCTTCTCAGCAGGCGTGGGCAGGCGAGATTACACCTGGTCGTGTTGATTGGCGCGCTTCTGACTTTGCCGTTCCGCGTCCCCGAAGGGTGGACGCCGCCGGCGGGACACAATCCGGTGCTTTGGCTGCTGCCGTTGCTGGCGGTTGCGGTGGGGGCGCCTTTTTTCGCTCTCTCCGCCAGTACGCCCATGCTCCAAAAGTGGTTTTCGCACTCCGGGCACCCCACGGCGAGCGATCCTTATTCTCTTTACGCGGCCAGCAACGCCGGGAGCCTGTTGGGTCTATTGGCTTACCCGCTGCTGCTCGAGCCCGCTTTGGGCCTAAACGCGCAGACGCGACTCTGGGCTGCGTGGTACCGATTGCTCGTATTGCTGGTGATGGCCTGCGCTGCGTTCGTGTGGCGCGTGTCTGAGGCGGCAGGTTCTTCCGTGGGTGCGCCGCCACCGGACGACGAGGTTCGGGACAGCGCGGGCGAAAGCGGTAACGATTCAAATTTGCGCCAACGGCTGCGCTGGGTCGCCCTGGCCTTCGTGCCCTCGAGCCTGATGTTGGGTGTGACCAGCGAACTTACGACTGATATTCCTCCTATTCCCTTGCTGTGGGTTCTGCCTCTCTCGCTCTATCTTCTGAGTTTTATTCTCGTATTCGCGCGCCGACCCCTGCTATCACACCGATGGCTCGTCCGGCGGCTGCCGTTTCTGATTCTCGCGGCCTCAATCCCTGTACTCACCAAGACGTATCTGTCCCCGATCGCTGCAATACCGATCGACCTCGTCACGCTTTTCGCGGTCGCGATGGTTTGCCACGGCGAATTGTGGCGGACGCGGCCATCAGCGCGGCGCCTGACGGAGTTTTATCTGTGGGTTTCGGCGGGAGGAGTGCTCGGCGGAATCTTCAACGCGATTATTGCACCGCTGGTTTTCCACTCCCTGGTCGAATTTCCTATAGCCCTTGTGCTGGCTGCGGCACTACGTCCACCCATTGACGTCGTCAATGATACGCCTCGAGCCCGTAAGTTGGATTATCTGCTCCCTGTGGCGCTGGGCCTCTGTGCGGTGACGCTGATTGTGGCGCTCGAAGCTGAGGGGCTGAAGCCGGGGCTCACTATGAACGTCATGATCTTCGGCCTTTCCGCGGTCTGGTGCCTCAGCTTCGGCAGGCGGCCCCGGCGCTTCGCCTTGGGGCTGGCTGCGCTTATGCTGGCGAGCGGCGTTTACGCCGGCCACTTCGGCCGTATCCTCAGCACAGAGCGCAGCTTCTTCGGAGTTTATCGCGTCGCGAACGACGACACGAACGGGCTTCGAGTACTTTTCCATGGCAGCACGGTGCACGGCATCCAGAGCCCGGACCCGGCGCGCGCCTGCGAGCCTCTCGCTTACTACACGCGCAGCGGGCCGATCGGGCAGGTCTTTGCGGCCTACGCTGGGGAAGCAGTGGAAAACCGGGTGGCGATTGTTGGGTTGGGGGCGGGCGCGCTTGCTGCGTACCAAACCCCCGGCGGGCAGTTCACTTTCTATGAGATCGATCCGCTGGTGGAGCGCATTGCCCTTGACCCGCGATACTTTACCTACCTGTCGAATTGCGCCCCTCAGGCCCGGGTGGTGCTGGGAGATGCGCGTTTGTCGATCGGTGAAGCTCCCGATCATGCTTACGGCATCATCGTGCTCGACGCCTTCAGCGGCGATTCCATCCCCATGCATCTCCTCACGCGCGAGGCCCTGCGAATTTACCTCCGCAAACTCGCCTCCGGCGGCCTGCTGGCGTTTCACATCAGTAACCGCTACCTGGATCTTCACCAGGTCCTTGGCAACCTGGCCTACGACGCAGGAATGGTGTGTTTCCTGAATCCTGATACCAAACTGGGAGAGGAGGACACTAAGTTGGGTAAGTTCGCATCCGTCTGGATGGTGATGGCCCGCAATCGTGAGGACCTTGAGCCGTTGTCGGAGGATCCGCGCTGGATGCCGGTATTTCCTGTTCTGCACGCCAGAGTGTGGACGGATGATTACTCGAATGTCCTGAGCATCATGAGTTTCCGCTGACCGGGAAGCGAATGGTCTATTGAGCGCTTGGTGCGCATAGATGATCGCAGCATTAAGTAACATCACCTCCTCACCCCCCGACCCCTCTCCCCCAAGGGGGCGAGGGGAGAAATAACCCGAAGTTTATGCCCTCGCCCCCTTTGGGGGAGAGGGTGGCGCGCAGCGCCGGGTGAGGGGTTGGTCCGTCACGATGTTGTGTACGCCTCAGTAGTACCCTTCGGATCGTTACGGACCGCCCTGCCGCGGAGACCGCGCGCCCACAATTGTAGACGGCGTCCACTGCAAGTCAGGTACAAACGGGTAGGAGGGCACGCGCCACTTGCTCTTGGGCAGATGCTCGATGTCCTGGTTGACCGCGCCGTCGGTGAGCGCCATCAGGTTTGGGTTGGCGATCTTGGCGATCTCCGGAACCAGGTAGCCCGCCTTGACCACCACGATTTTGAAGCGTGTCGGGTCGAGACCCAGCACGGTGAAATCGCGGATCTCGTGGAAAGGCCGGCGCCTCGCGGTCAGGACCACTGATACTCCGCGAACCTCGACCACGGCTTGCCTTTCGCGCGGGTCAGCGGTCGACAACAGGAAGGCCACTTTCGCCGTGACCTCCACGGGTTTGCTTGCCTGCGGGTCGAGCGCGCCCCCGATCTTGAGATGAAGCGACCGGCCCACGCCGGCGCGGTAGCAGGCCTCAGTCGCAGGCGGATCCGCGATGCCGGCGATAACGGCATCGTGAACCTGTTGTCGCAGGAGTTCCGCAAGCACGTCAGCCCGGTCACCATCGCCGCCTGCGGTTGGATTGTCGCCTGAGTCGGAGATCACCACCGGTTTCGTCTTCAGGCGCTCGGCACGCTCAATGCATTCGGCGAGAGTGCCCGTGGGCACTTTGAATTGGAACTCTTTGCGTGCGTCCCAGTATTGCTGCGCGAGTGAAAGCGCGTCCTTCTTCAGCAAATCCGGGTTGGTGCCCGTCAGCACGGCGCTCGCGGTGGCGCGCGGTTCGTCGGCCCAGACGTAACCGACCAGTAAAGAGGCATCGAGCACCCCTGGCGCCGCGTTCATTCCCGGCAATTGCGCCCACAAATGCTTGGCCGGTTCGTAAACCGTGCTGGTGCGCTCACCAGGCAACAGCGCGGGAATGGGAGACCAAACCAGGGTAGGCCGAATGCGTTGATCCAAGCAATGCACGAGCATGTCGCAAGCGCGCTTGGCCGTTTCCTCGCGGTCGATGTGGGGAGCGGTGCGGAAGGCGGAGAGCATATCGAGGTTGTCGATTTCGCGCCGGCTCAAGCTGCCATGCAGGTCAAAGCTCGCCGTGATCAGACAACGATCTCCGACGGTCTGGCGCGCCGCGGCAATCCAGTCCCCGTCCGCGTCCTGCATGCCCACCACATACATCGCGCCGTGCATGGCCAGGTAAAGGCCGTCCAGCGGCAGCAGGTCCTTGAGCCGATGGATGAACTCAGCCTTGAGCTGGTTGTAGGCTTCCCGTTCGACGGGTGGACCGGGAACAGCCGCAGCCAGAAGCGTGGGATGGAAGGTGTAAGGATACGCCTTCAGCATGCTGAAGAATGGCTCGTCGGCCAACTCCTGACCTCTTTTGACGGTGAAGTCCTCCAGCCGCGTGTGGATACGGCTGTACGTGCTGCACTCGATCTGAATGCCGCCAAAAGCGATTCGTTTGTTTTCTGCAGCCCACTTCACGTCGGGCGTGAAAGCCGCAATTGCCGCACCCTGCAAGAACGTTCGTCGTTTCAAGAGGTCGCCCCCCTTCCGAGCAGCCGTGGTCTAGTGCTTAGTTGTGTTAATAAGCGCAATTATTCTAAGTCCTGGAAGGGCGGGGCTTTAGCCCCGCCGGTACGCAGAGCACGGTTGAAAGGGCCTTTAGGCCCTGAAGCAACGCGGCTTCAGGGGCTAAAGCCCCGAGGAGTGCCTGTTCTCTGCGGCGGGGCTGAAGCCCCGCCCTTCCTACGCCAAACGAATAAGAGCGCTTACTTCTGCAAGTGAGTACTAGCGCACGATCGGTGCTCTTTAGGCGGGAGATCCGGGTTCCGACCCCGACCTAG
>CAWIUZ010000397.1:0-9332 GCA_963838915.1 uncultured Acidobacteriota bacterium | reverse complement strand
ACGTATCGCTGGCACGAGGCTGGCGCAGCGCGAAGCTCTGCGTGTCGGCAACGTTCCAATCATCGAAAACCGCAGAGCTTCGCGCTACGCCAGCCGATTTGCTTAAGGAATGTCATCTGTGCCGCGCGACACTAGCGCCGATTACCACATTGGCAACAGGCGTGCAGCTAAAGAGCGGCGCTACTCGCGAGCCGTGGGGCTCCGCGCATCAGTCGAAATGTCCGCACCGCCCAATCGTGATTCGAGGCTGTTATCGTCTCGGCCTTGTCAACGCAAAAGGAAAAAAACGTGTTCGCCACTTCTCGACGCAGTTTACTGTCCAACGTACTCTTAGTGGTTTCAGTCACTCTCATACTCGGCGGCTCGCCGGTCGGTGTATGTGCGCCGGGCCAGTTGCAAGCCAAGGCGCAGCCGGCGAAGCCTGATGCAGGTTCACCGCCCGCGAGCGCTGCGGTTGCGACCAAGAATATACCTCATAAATCCAAGGAAAAGGAAAAGTTCCCGCCGCCGGGCCCTCTCGAGGGAGCGACAAAGACCGAACTCCACACCGTGGCGAAAGGGGAGAGCCTGCCTTCCCTGGCTCTCCACTATTTGCCGCAAACCTGTTATATGACCCGGGGGGAATTCGAGGCTGCCATCCAGCAAGCGAATGCCGGCAAGATCGGGAAGTACCTCAAGCCCGGCACCGAGTTGACGATTCCCGGCATTTTCGCAGTGCCGCTCGTTGAGCACCCGGTTCCCGTCCCCAGGGATTTCGAGGCGCGCGGGATCTATCTCACCGGTTGGATGGCGGGCAGCGAAAAAGGCCTGGACTTGATCCGCCGCTGGCGAGAAGCCGGAGGGAATACCGTCGTTTTTGATGTCAAGGACTTCGACGGCCTGGTGAACGTACCTTTCGAGGATCCCCTGGCGCCGCAGGGGAAGCATGTGCCCATCCGCAACCTACCCAAGTTGATCCGCTACATCCACTCACAGGGGCTCCATGCAATCGTGCGCATTGCGGTCTTTCGTGATGAATGCCTTGTCCAGAGCCACAACGAGCTGGCCGTGCAGTCTCGCCGCACCGGCCACGCGTGGAAAGAAAACGGGAAACTGGTGTGGACCGACCCATCGCAACCAAAGGTTCAGGACTATAACCTGGCGCTGGCCCGAATGGGCGCGAATTCCGGCGCCGACGAGATTCAGTTCGATTACGTGCGCTTCCCGGCGGAAGGCGACCAGAAGGACGCCCGATTCGCCTACCAGGCTTCACACCCGGATTGGCCGCGGACCGACGTGATCGCCAAGTTCGTCGCCCGAGCCTACAGCGAACTCCATCCGCTGGGAGTCTTGTTCTCGCTGGATGTTTTCGGCGTGATGGCGTGGCAGCGTAATGTTGACCTGGAACACACCGGCCAGGACATCCCCGCCATGGCAAAGTCCTGCGACGTGCTCTCACCCATGATCTACCCTTCGCACTTCTTCGGCATGGACGGATACGCGCACCCCGGCGATGCACCTGAGCACTTTATTTCGGGGTCCATGCAACGCTTCACCGAGATCACAGCGGATTCCAAAGTGGTGTTGCGGCCCTGGCTTCAAGCCTTCGCCTGGCACACTAAGACCTTTTCCGATGCTTATATTCGCACCCAGGTCAGCGTGGCGAAAGAAAAAGGCGGGATAGGATTTCTTTTCTGGAACGCGCGCAACGATTACACGAAGCTGTTTCCCGCCATGGCGGAAATGCGCGCGGCGCCCGGCCGTTTCTTCCGGGGCGACGAGGTTCGCGCCTCGCATCCCAAGGTGACAGCCAGCGTGGCGCCTTGACAAGACCCACCACACAGGCTTAGCCCAGGCGCCCCACCCGGTGATGACCTGCACGGCGGGAGTCTTCCTTCGAAGGGTCTCGCTTGAACGTAATCTTGGCCAAGCGTATATTGCTGTTGAGACCAAAACTTGATCAATAGCCCCAAAGGGGCCCAAGCGTGAGTAGCCGCAGGTTTTAACCTGCGGTACGTGAACTCATCCGAGGCTGGCCAACCCCAGCGGGGTTGACCGATGAATGGTCGGCCCCTCCAGGGCCGGGATGGGCGTAGGCCTTCTTTTCCGTGGGTTTCACCCACGGCTACTCACGGTGTCCCCCTTCGCGGGAGATCAAACGCTGGATTTCGGACCAGCAATCAGGCAGGAGCAAACTGTGATGAAATCTCTGAACCTTAGCAGAATCGTTGCCGCATCGATGGGCGCTTTCGTTCTGGGCTTTGTCTTATTCGCCGGGGGCCGGCTAATCGTGGCCGCTCCCGCCGACCCCGTGCCCGGCCGCCCTCAAAGCAAATCGGCGGACCTTTCCACCATTCCTGCCGCCGCCCTGATCAGTCCGGAAGACCTTGCCAAAGTTCTATCGTCTCTTCCGAGCGAAAGGCCACTCCTGGTCTACGTCGGCTTTCGTATGCCCTACACCCAGGCCCACATCCCGGATTCTGAAAACCTTGGACCGGCCGCAACCCAGGCCGCGCTCGAGCAGCTAGTCAAGCGGATGGCAGAGGTTCCCCGAGACCGATTCGTCGTGATCTACTGCGGATGCTGCCCCTGGAGCCACTGCCCGAACGTCCGGCCGGCCTATCAGGCTTTGCACAACCACGGATTCAAGAAGCTGAAGGTGCTTTACCTCGCCGATAATTTAGGGACCGACTGGGCAAACAAAGGCTATCCTGTTGCCAAAGGCGAATGAGGAAACCACAGTGCTGACGCCAATCGTCGCGGCGTTCATCCCCGCCGCTTTCCTTTTTGATGGCCTCGGCCAGGCGATCTTCGTCGCAATCTGCCTGGCGAGCGTCTGGATATTTCTGAGAATTGTTAAACGGCGCCTGCGCGCGGTGCTTGCCGCGCACGGAGACCTTCCCCACGATCATATTCCAAAGCGACTCTGGCGTGTTTTCATCGAAGTCCTCCTGCAGTATCGAGTGGTGCGCGACCGGCCCATTGCCGGCATCCTCCACGCCTTCGTGCTGTGGGGATTTCTTGCCTTCGCCTGGGTCAGCGCGCAACACATGCTGCTGGGACTGCGCGGCCTGTCGAAAGCCGCCGAGACGCGAACCTGGTACGGCGCGTTCGTCGCCGTCTGGGCTGTGGCGGTCCTGACGGCGATGATTGGCCTGTCGTTCCGGCGATTCGTATTGCGGCCCAAACCCCTGGGAAAACTCTCTGCCACATCCGGGCTTGTGGCGTTCCTCATCTCAGCGCTCATGGTGACGTACCTTCTCGGTTGGGGAGTGTTCCTCGTCGGAACTGCGGCTTGGAAAATCAACTGGTGGGCGCATACGATTTCGTTTTTTGCGCTGCTCGACGTGATCCCGGTTTCAAAACACCTGCACCTGGTGCTATCCCCGTTCACCATCTTCCTGGGCTCCGAGACCACGAGCACCACGCGGGCCTTGCGGCAGGAAGGCGAAGATCTGGGGATGATCCGCTTTCCGGACCTCGGACGCAAGGACGTTCTCGACGTGAATGCCTGCGTCGAATGCGGCCGCTGCACCGAGTTCTGCCCAGCCAATCTTGCGGGTGGGTCGCTGAGCCCGAAAGAAATCATCCTCGACCTGCAAAAGGGCCTGCTTGGCGGCGGCGAGCTTGTGGCCGGAACAGCCGAGGAGAAAGAGCAGCGGAAGGTTTACATTTCGGAAGACGACCTCTTCCAGTGCCTCTCCTGCGGCGCCTGCGAGTACGTCTGCCCGGTGGGCATCGAGCATGTCGGGAGGAAGATCCTGGACCTGCGGCGCGGCCTCGTCAGCGAGGGACGCATCAGCAGCGAGAAAGTGGCCGAGCTGTTCACCACCATGGAACGCGCGCCCCACAACCCCTGGGGCGTCGGCCAGGAGATGCGGCAGAATCTTCTAGCCTCGAAGCAGTTTCCCATTTTCGACGGCAGCCAGGAATGGCTCTTCTGGCTGGGCTGCGGCTTGAGCTTCGATCAGCACGGCCAGGAAGTTGCCGCGGCCATGAAAAAGATTCTCGATGCCGCCTCGGTCTCCTGGGGCGTGCTGGCGCGCGAAACCTGCTGCGGTGAGCCGGCGCGGCGGGCGGGCAACGAATACCTGTTCATGCAACTTTCAGAAAAAGTGATCGAGGCTTTTACGAACGCCCGTGTGAAGAAGATAGTCCTATGCGATCCCCACTGCACCACGATGTTGGATAAGGATTACCGGCAAATCCCGTCCTACGCGGAACTGGGCATCAAGGTCGTGCACCATACGGAATTCATCGCGGAAATGCTTCCCCGCCTTCCCATAACGCCGGCGGCGTTGCCGGCAACCTACCACGACCCCTGCTACCTTGCCCGCGGCCGGGGGATCACGGCTGAGCCACGCAAGATCCTGCAGTCCTGTGGCATCGCATTGGCTGAGCCAGAGCACCACGGTCGCAACACCCAATGCTGCGGCGCGGGGGGTGCGAGACTTTTCATAACTGACGACAAGCGGGAGCAGACGAAACATCGGGTGAACGAACTCCGCTTTGCCCAACTCGCCGCAACCAAGGCCGCGACGCTGGCAGTGGCCTGCCCCTACTGCCCTACCATGCTCCGAGACGCCGCCAATCGCGCCCAGCGCGACGATCTGGAAATCGTTGATGTTGCCGAAATCGTCGCTAGAAGCCTAAGGGTGAAATCGTCCGAAGCGGCCAGGAAAGAGTGAACGGCAGTTGAATATGTCAGCCCGCGGAGCGGGCGTAAGCGAGTAGCCCACGGCGCAAGCCGTGGGTACGTGCCGCCCCTCCTCACCCCCCGTCCCCTCTCCCGCTCGGGCGGGAGAGGGGTGCCGCAGGCGGGGTGAGGGCCGTCCAACCCAGGGCTCACGCCCTGGGCTACTTTATGCCGCCCCTGACGGGGCTGCTGACGGGTGGCCGAATCGTCTCGACTTATATTGCGAATTATCGAGACGCGACACGAGCGGAGGACTAACAGAACGTGGAGGGAGAATCCTCATCGGCGCTTGGGCCGAACCTGCTCGAGGGGCTTGGTAGTATCCTAATTCGACTGGTAGCGCCGACCTTTAGAGCCTGCCCCTGAGCGGAGCGAAGGGTCGGCAGATGCTGGCCTAAAGGCCAGCGCTACGCCGAAACTAGGACACTGCCTTGACTCGAGGAGAACTCGGTCGTCGCATCGGTCATAAAGTCTCGGCCAACGAAACAACCACAGGCCCCTACATATAGTGCCTCTCGTTTAGAAAAATCCCACCTTTTGTGGTTTTCTCTTTACTTCCCCGTTTTTTCATGTTACCTATACTGTGGAGTTACAGGGGATCGCTCGTCTCCGCTTTGGTTTGCGCGCCAGAAGGCAGGCTGGGGCCGGGTCGAGCAGGTTGTCGACGGGAACACCTTTGCCACACCGGGTGGCGACCTATGCTGCTGTGTCAGTGTCGGCTAGATAACGGGCCCACCGCAGGGTACAGTTTGATGCTTCTGGCTTCCATTTCATCGCGCTCGTGGCTTTGCACCTCCTCGGAAAGACCAGAGGGAAGGGGTGTAGCTTGTATAAACTGAAGAAACTCGAGTTGTTGGGTTTCAAGTCGTTCGGCGATCGGTCGCGCCTGGAATTTTCGGATGGTGTGGCCGCGATCGTTGGTCCGAACGGCTGCGGCAAATCCAATCTCTCCGACGCCGTTTCCTGGGTTCTCGGAGAGCAGAGCGCGCGCAGCCTCCGCGGCGAGCGTATGGCCGACGTGATCTTTAACGGCACCGGAACCAGGCCTCCCACCAGCATGGCGGAAGTGAGCATGACGCTCATCGACCCCGAATACAACGAGGCCGGCTACCCGGAGGAAGAACCGCCGCAACCGGAAGCGCCGGAACTTGATGTTATTTCCGGCTACGACGGTGAAGTTACTGCCGGAGACAACGGCAACGGCCGCGGAGAGAAGCAGGTGTCCAAGCTTCGCCACCGCGCCGGCGAGATTACGGTGACGCGCCGGCTATTCCGTTCCGGCGAGAGCGAGTATTTGATTAACGGCCAGGTTTGCCGTCTACGCGACATCCAGGACTTGTTCATGGGCACGGGACTGGGCCCGGAATCTTACGCAATCATCGAACAAGGTCGAATCGGGCAGGTTCTGAGTTCCCGGCCGTCGGACCGGCGGCTGATTCTGGAAGAGGCGGCGGGGATTTCCAAGTTCAAAACACGCAAGCGGCTGGCGGAGGCCAAGCTGGAGTCGTCGCGGCAGAACCTGTCACGCATCGCAGACATTCTGGAAGAAGTCACGAAGCAGGTGAACTCTCTGAAGCGCCAGGCTTCCAAGGCGCGGCGCTACAAGGAACTGCACGAAGATCTGCGCGGCCGGCTAAAGGTGGTTCTCACTTCTCGCTGGGCGGCTCTCGAAGCGGAGTGCGCGCGGCTGGGCGGTGAAGTGACGGAGGCTCAGGAAGCCTGCCGGCTCACCGCGCAGAGGCTCGAAGCTCTTGAGCAGCAGCAGAAGGCGGCCACGCACCAGCATGAGGAGTGGGAGCGCCGGCTCACGCAATTGCGCGAACAGATATCACAGGGCGGCCTGGAGCGCGAGCGGCTGCTTTCGCGCTGCGAACAAGTGCGCCAGCAGGCGGCAAGCCTGGAGGCGCGGGCGGCGGAGGCAGCACGGGATCACGCCGGATTCGAAGCGGAACTGAGTTCGCTGGAAGAGCAGACGAAAGAGAGAAACCTTCAGCTCGAGCGGGTCCAACAGGATTGGACAGCGGCGCAGCAGGCGCTGGCCCAACTCCTTTCGCGTCAGGAATCACTCGGCATCCAGGTGACGGCAGCGGAGGAGCAAGTCGAATCATGCCGGCAGTCCCTGTTGGCCGCGGTGAGCCATGCCGCGGAACTGCGCAACCAACTCGTGCAGGCCGAAGAGGCGAGCCTGGCGCTCGCGCGGCAGGCGGCCCGAACCGCGTCTGAGAAGCAGCGCGCGGAAGAGGAAAACCAGCGCTGGGCGGCTGAGCTCGAGGCTTGTATCGCCGCTCAGCGGCAAGGCACGACTTCGCTGGCAGACCTGGCGCTGACCCTGACTGAAACTGAGTCGGCCCTCGAGCAGGCGCGGGCCGAGGAAACCTCTTTGCATTCCGGTCTCGAAACGCTGCGGCGTGAGCACTCCGCCGCCGCAGCGCGCAAGCAAGCGCTCGAGGAGTCCCTGGCGCGTCACGCATACAGCACGGAGAGCGTGCGGCGACTGCTGGCAGGTGAAATCCCCATCAACGGCCATCGGTTTCGCCCACTCGGCGTGCTCGCCGACTTTGTTGAGGTTGCGCCCGGCTACGAAGAAGTGGTGGAAGATTTCCTCAAGCAGGAACTGGAGTGCGTGGTTGTGGAACAACACGAACAGGCCCGCTCCGGCATTGCGCTGCTGCGCGCGGAAGGAAGAGGGCGCTCCACCTTCTTTGTTACGCAGATGCCTTCGATGGACGACGGCCACGGGAACGGCGGGACTCACACTGAACTGCTGGCTGAAGTGGGAGTGGTGGCGCCGGTGCGGGAATTGATGACTTTCGAGAAGTCTCTTGGGCTGAATGGCGACCTGCCGCTGCCGGCGCTCGCCCACGCCTATCTGGTTGAGGACTCGGGCACGGCCCAGCGTTTGGCAGGGTCTTACCCCGAATGCCACTTCCTGACTCGCTCGGGTGAGCACTACCAGCATCGGTTGGTTTCCGGCGGCAAGGGTTCGAGCGCCGGCCCGTTGGCCTTGCGGCGCGACTTCCGGACGCTCGAGCGCCGCACCGCTGAGTTAGAGAGCAAAATCCAGGCCTGCGAGGCGGACCTGGCCAATGCCGCCGGCCGCGCCGCGCAACTTGCGAAGGACCATTCAAGCCTGACTGTGGCGAAGCAGGAAGCGGAAAAGAAAGCTGTTGTGGCCGACGAAAAGTTGCGCCAGACGCGCGATGCCTGTGAGAGAGCAGCGGCGCAACTCAAAGTGCTTCGGTCTGAAGCCGCCCAGATCGAGCGCGACGTCGCGGCCGCCGAAGAGCGTAAAACCGGCCTGCGCTCGGAACTGGAAACGGCGGGCCAGGAAAAGATTGCGCGAGAAGCAACCGTCACACAATCCATGGCTGCGCTTCGCGAGCTCCGCGCGGAGATGGAGCAGCTTGGGCAGAAGCTCGCGGAAGCAAGCGGCTCCTCGAGCGCGCTTGAGGAAAGGACCCGCGCGGCCGGCGCCGAAGTCGAGCGCCTGCTGGGCATGTGCGAGGAAGTCCGCAGCCGCATGGTGCGCCTCGAGCAACAGTCCGAGAGCTGGCGCGAGCAGCAAGAGTTGCTGGCAAAAGAAGGCGAAGCCAACCTGGACCGCTTGCGTGAGCTGGAAGCCGGATTGGAAGCCGCGCGAAGCGCGCTTCGACAATGCGAGGAGCAATCGGCGGCGGAAGAGGCGCAACGGGCGGAGCTTGGTCCGCAGGTGGATGCGGCACGATCCGACCTCGAAGCGCACCGCGCCCGGCGCTCGGAAGCGGAGGTGGCTTTTGCCCGCGCCGATTCCGACCGCACCCACCAGCAGCAGCAATGCCGCGAGGAGTTGCACGCGCAGCCGTCTGCGCTCGCGGCTGAGTTACCTCCCGAATCCATACTGTCAGGCGAAGCCCTGCAGGCCGCCGAGGAAGAGGCTCGGCAGCTCAAGACGCGCATCGAGAACCTGGGGCCCGTCAACATGATGGCTCTCGAAGAACTCCAGGAGGCGGAAGAGCGCCTTACTTTCCTCGACACCCAGCGCCAGGACCTGCTGGCTTCGATCCAGGATACAACCCAGGCCATCCGCGAAATCGACCAGGTCTCGCGCCAGCAATTCCTGGAAGCCTTCAAAGCTATCAACAGTTATTTCGCAGAAACTTTCCGCAGTCTCTTTGGGGGCGGAATCGGCGAGATGCGGTTGTCTGACGAGACAGATGCGGACAGCGGCATCGACATTGCCGCCCAACCTCCCGGCAAACGCCTTCAGAACGTGCTGCTGCTTTCGGGTGGTGAGAAAGCGCTCGCCGCCCTGGCGCTTCTCATCGCCATCTTTCGCTACACGCCAAGCCCCTTCTGCATTCTGGATGAAGTGGACGCCCCGCTCGACGAGTCGAACATCGAACGCTTCAGCCGCATGGTCGAACAGATGAGCCGCCACACGCAGTTCATCCTCATTACCCACAGCAAGCGTACTATGGAAGCCGCACGAGTCATGTACGGCGTCACGATGCAGGAACCGGGAGTGTCGAAGCTGGTCTCCGTGCGATTCGACGCACTGCGGGCTGAGCCGGTGGCAGTAGCGTAAGAGCAGGATTCAGAGTCAGAAGAAGTCACTTAACAGTGGCCAGCGGGCAGAGCCCAAAGCAGAATAAGACATAGCCGCACGAGCGGTAGGCTT
>CAWIUZ010000396.1:0-62490 GCA_963838915.1 uncultured Acidobacteriota bacterium | reverse complement strand
TCTTCTGTTTGCGCTAGGCGCTTGATCTCCGGGTAAAGCGCTTCCGCCTGGGCTCGCGTTTCCGCGAGGCTTCCTGAGCAATCAATCACATAGTCGGCGCGGCGGCGCTTCTCGTCGGAGGGAATCTGGGATGCGACTCGCCTGAGGGCGTCTTCACGCGAAAGGCCGGTCTTCGCCATCAGCCGTGCGATTTGCTGTTCAGGCCGGCACCATGCCACCAGGATTTTCCGAAAGCGATCCGCGGCGCCGGCTTCATAGATTACTGCCGCGTCGACAAGGATCACGGCTCCGGGGTTCCGGGCCCCCAACTCTGCCGCGAGTTCATCGACGCGCGCGATCAGGCTAGGGTGCACGATCGCGGAGAGTTCCCGAAGTTTTTGCGGGTCAGCAAAAACAATCGAGCCCAGGAGCCTGCGATCGATCTCGCCGTCCGCCCTCAGAATCCCCTGCCCAAACTGCGCCACGACTTGCTGGTGGACGGGGTTCGAACTCCGGAGCAACTCGTGACCCACACGGTCGGCGTCAATCACTTTGGCGCCCAGCTCCTCGAGCATGCGCGCCACGGTGCTTTTTCCGGAGGCGATCCCACCTGTCAATCCGAAGCTGCGAGGCATAAGGGCAGTGACGAGTGATGCGTGTAGGGGGACGGCTTGCCGTCCCCTGATGAGCGGGGTAGGGCAAGCCCTACCCCTACACGCTTTCAAAGCGGTCGCTCATGCCCGCTGGCTGACGGGCACCCGGAAACCACGAAAAAGTTACCGTCGTTGCAAGCGTCTGGTAGCGCGGACCCCCGGTTTTGGGGTCCGCGGCTTTCCGTGGGAACATCGACGAGCCGCGGACCCCAAAACCGGGGGTCCGCGCTACCTAACCGGTCGATTTTCAAAGCAGGTATTTTAACACAGCGAAAAGAAGGGTTGGAGTGCTGCTTGGGTGCATACTCAAGAGACGCAGCGGCGGCGTATTGTTATATTCTGTAATTAGGGGATTTGGTATGCCCAGGGGCGGCAGGTGTGGTGTTGAGGCTGCGAGTTCACCTCGTCATAGGGACGCCGAAGGCTGCCTCGAGGTCAAACTGATCTGCTCTTGAAGCCGCGAGCCGGATTGAAACGGGGAATTAATGGAAGCCGAGCGAAGGTGCGAAAAATGCGGGCAAATGATACCGTGGGGGGAAAGGAAATGCCCTGCCTGCGGCGACGACGAGAGGCTCCTCTGGTCGATGTCGCGAAACGAACTTCTGCTCTTGAGTCTCGCTGCTCTGATTCTCCTCTTTATTGCCACGAGTTTTTCCGTGACGGCCTATCACGCGAAGGAGCACTCTCTGGCGCGACAGTGGTACGCCTCGGGTGAGCGGGACCTCGCGGCAGGCCGTGCGGAAGCGGCCATAGAGGATTTCCGGGCGGCGCTCGTCTACTCGCATAACGACCCGCTGATTGAATTCCAGTTGGCGCACGCGCTGACCGCGGCCGGGCATCTGCACCAGGCCCGCGCCTATCTACTCGGCTTGTGGGAAAGAGAACCCGGCAGCGGCACCGTCAATCTGGAACTGGCCCAACTGGCTGCGAGCGCAGGCTCGGTCGAGGAGGCTACTCAGTATTACCACGACGCCCTTTACGGTCAGTGGGATAAGAACCCCGCCCAAAATCGTCTGATGGCCGGATTGAACCTGGCGGAGTTTCTCATCAAGGTTGGGCAGAAAGCTCAGGCGCAGGCCGAACTGATTGCCCTCACGGCAGGTCTGCCGAACGATCCGGTGCTCGAGACTAGGGTCGGATCGCTCTTGATCGAAACCGGAGAGTACGAACACGCCGCGCCGCTTTTCCGCCAGGCCCTGCGGGTCAATCCCAATTACCTGCCGGCGCTCGAGGGCGCGGGCCAGGCGAGCTTCGAGATGCGCGATTATCAGGCTGCGCGGCGCTACCTTTCCCGCGCAAAACGCCTGGGCGCACTCTCACGCCAGTCCGCGCAGCGCTTGGAGACTGCCAACCTGATTCAGCAGAGCGATCCGCTGGCGCCGCGGCTGAGAGGGCAGGAGCGTGCCTCGCGCGCGCTCGCAGCGTTCAGCCACGCCATGGAAAGGCTGGGCCAATGTGCAGCGACCCGCGGCGTGTCATTCGACAATGGTCCGCAGCAGTCCGATCTCCAGCAGTTGCACGCGCAGGCCGCGGCTCTACAGCCGAAAGTGAACTCGCGCAACCTGGCTCGCGATTCTGAGTTACTTTTGCAGACGACGGACATGGCTTTCCAGATCGAGCAGGTCGCCGAACGCGTCTGCGGGGAACCGCAGGGCCTGGACCTTGCGCTATTGCTCCTGTCGCGCACCCAGGAAGGAGCGAACGAGTGAGCAGCCTCTCCACTCCGCCGGCCGCCGCGCCCACCCAGGGGAGTCCGCCTTCTCAACAGGCCGGGATTTTGGCACGGATTCGAAGACGGCTGCAGCTCGGAAGCGGCAAGTTGACGCTGGGTGAGCAGCATGTTTTCCTGCTCCTGGCGGTGATCATCGGCCTTTTCTCAGGGCTGGCGGTGGTTTTGTTCCGCATGACCATCGATTATACGCACCTGCTTCTTTTCGGCTCCGGCTTAGTGATTGCGCCTCTGCGAGCCCTTCTGGCTCCCACTGCCGTGGGTCTGATTGTGGCAGTGCTGGTGCTGAGACTCTTCCCGCGCGCTCGCGGCAGCGGTGTGAATCAAACCAAGGCCGCTGTTTATATTTACGATGGATTCGTTCCCTTCCGGACTGTCATCGGAAAGTTTGTGACCTGCGCGCTGGCCATTGGCAGCGGGCAGTCCCTGGGGCCCGAAGATCCTTCGCTGCAGATGGGCGCGGGCATTGCATCTGCCCTGGGCCGGCGGATGCGTTTTTCACGAGATAAAGTGCGGCTGATCGCTCCCGTGGGGGCAGCGGCGGGCCTCGCGGCGGCGTTCAACGCTCCGATCTCGGCCGTGCTGTTCGTGATCGAGGAGGTCATCGGGACGTGGACCGCGGGCGTGCTGGGCGCTATCGTTCTTTCCGCCGTCTCGAGCGTGGTTGTGGCGCGCTGGTTCCTGGGCGACCAGGCCCTGTTCGGCATACCCGTATACCACCTCGTGCACCCTGCGGAGTTGCTGGCTTACGCGGCGCTGGGAGTGATCGGCGGAATTGCCTCGCTGGTTTTCGTAAAACTCATCGCCTACTTGCGTCCGCGGCTCAAGGCTCTTCCGCGCTGGACGCACTATCTTCAGCCGGCTCTCGCCGGCCTCGCCATCGGTGTGATTGGGCTTTGGCTCCCCCAGGTCATGGGCGCGGGTTATCAATCTATCGACCAGGCCCTGCACGACCAATTCACCTGGCGCTTGCTGCTGCTTCTGGGAGTGTTCAAAATCATCGCCACAACTTTCTCCTTCGTCAGTGGCACGCCGGGCGGCATGTTTGCTCCCACGCTTTTTATCGGGGCCATGCTGGGGGCCGGCGTGGGCGGCATCGAGCGCCACTTCTTCCCCTGGCTCACGGGCTCCGTGGGCGCTTACGCACTGGTAGGGATGGGCACCTTGTTCGCCGGCTTCCTGCGCGCGCCGATGACCTCCGTGTTCATGGTGCTCGAGGTGAGCGGCAATTACTCAATCATCCTGCCCGTAATGATCTCGAACACGATTGCCTACCTGATTTCGAGACGCTATCAACACCTGCCCCTCTTTGATCTGCTTTCGAAACAGGACAACGTCGATCTTCCTTCCATGGAGGAACGCCGCGAAGAGCGAGCTTTGCTTGTCGAGGATGCCATGCAACCCTTCCGCGGCCCTAGCCTGGAGCAGCCAAGACTCGGTGACCGACGCCCTACAACGCCTCGAGGGCGCCGCGGGAGACTTTTTCTTTGTCGACAATGGGAGGGGAAGATGGTACGGCGTCACCAAGGATGTGCTGCGGAGCGCCATCCTGGCTTGGGATTCCGACGTGGCGATAGGAAGCGTTTTGCGGGGCCCGCCACTTCCCCACGTCCATCCTGACCATGCCCTGGATGTCGCGCTAAGCCGCATCGGCGACGCGCCCTACATACCCGTCGTGAATCGCGCCGATCTCACCAAGCTCGAGGGCGTCGTGTCTCTGGATGGAATTCTGAAGGCCTATCGAGATTCAGAGTTGCCCGCCAAAGCGCCCCGACGGAGTGAATGAGCCGCCCACTCCGTCGGGAGAGGGCCATCAACGAAGGTTGTTTTACAGCCCTCTCCCCTGGGGGGAGGGTGGCGAGAGTAGCGAGTCGGGTGAGGGGTTTCTTCTCATAGAGCCTCTCATCTCGGAATTCCGGTTAACCCGCCTCCACCAGAAGTCTCAGCGCTGCACGGTAACCGCCGTACCGTCGTAGGACACTGTCTTATCGATGGTCCCGGACGGGTCCACGCCCGCGCCGTGGCCCGGGCCGACCCAGACGATATTGAAAATCCGGCTCTCAAGCATTCCCGGAAAACTGCCGTGTCGCGCGCCAATGGTAAGTGCCTGCCCGGCGTCGTCCCAGTGGATCGGAATGGTCGAATCAGCGCCCTTTTCGTAATCGTAGGTGAGGCCATCGTCTTCGTAGAGGGTGAAGTCGGCATCCGCTCCCGGGTAGACGCGCAACTCGATGGGGTTGGCGGCGCTTTGGCTGGTGTATTCCATCGCCGGCCCCATGGGCACGATCGAACCGGCACGCACAAACAGCGGCAGGATTTCAAGCGGCGCCGCCGCCATGACGAAGCGGGCCCCAGGCAGCGTTTCGCCCGTCCAGAAATTCGCCCATTTGGGGTTAGGCAGGTACACGCGTCTTTGGACCTCGCCGGGATCCGTGACGGGGCTGACCAGCAGGGCCGGACCGAACATGAATTGATCGCCGATATTCCTGGCGGTCACATCCTCGCGATAGTCCATCACCAGCGGACGCATCAAGGTGTAGCCGGCGTTCGTCACCTGCCAGGCGAGCGAGTAAATATAAGGCATCAGGCGGTAGCGGAGCGTGTCGTAGCGGGTCAGGATTTCCTGCGCCTCGGCGCCGTACGACCACAACTCAGTCGAGCGGCTGCCGTGCACTCGGAAGACGGGGCAGAACGCGCCGTACTCGAACCAGCGGATGAACAGCTCGCGGTAGGCGGGGTCATCCGGATTGCCGTCCGTAAACCCGCCGATATCGGTCGTCCAATAGGGAACGCCGGAAACCATCAAGTTCAGTCCGGCGGGAATCTGCCGCTTGAATGTTTCCCAGTCCGAATTGATATCGCCGGACCAGGCCGCCGTTGCGTGTCGCTGAATGCCCGCGTAGGCCGAGCGGGAGAGGATGAAGACGCGCGCGTGGCTGGTGGCGGCGCGCTGCCCGTCGTAAACAGCCTGAGTGGTCATGAGGGGAAAGAGATTGGCGTAGCGGGCGCCATTGCCGATAGCGACTTTGCTCGAGGCCAGGACGTTGGTTTCGCGGCCCTCGGTTTCCGGTTCGGTGGTGTCGAGCCACCAGGCGTCGGCGCCGATGTTGAAGAGCGCGTTCTCCATCAAGCCCCAGTAATACTTGCGGGCGGCGGGGTTGAAAGCGTCGTAGAGAGCCATTCCTTTGGGATGGAACGCCGCCGCCTTGGTGCGGTCGATGAAGTAGCCGAGCCGGTCCATCTCCCGGTAGACCTGGGAGCCGGGGTCGAAGTAGGGCCAGACTGAGATCATCAGGTGAAAGTGGTTCTGATGCAGATCGTCCATCATGGCCTTGGGGTCGGGAAAGTGGCTATTGAATTCAAAATCGCCCATCTTCTTCCACCAGAACCAGTCCTGCACGATGTTATCGACGGGGATGTGCAGTTCGCGGTACTTGTGCGCCACGTCGACGACTTCCTGCTGCGACTGGTAGCGGTTCTTGCACTGCCAGAAGCCATAGGCCCATTGGCCGAAGAGCGGTGCCGCGCCGGTCAACTCACGGTACGCGGCGACGATCTTGTCGAATTCGGGGCCGTAAATGAAGTAGTAATCAATCTGCTCGGCCACTTCCGAGCTGATATAGAGCGACTGCATGAAGCGGTTGTTGAATCGGCTGCGGGAAGGGTTGTCCCAGAACAGGCCGTAGCCGTTGGTCGAAAGCAGCATGGGGATGGAAATGTTCGAGTTGTCCTGGGAGATGTCCACAGATTCTCCCCGGTAGTTCCAGACGCCCGCCTGATGCTGGCCGAGGCCAAAGAAGCCTTCCGGCGAACCCCAGGTGGTGACAAACTCTTCCGCGTGATAGGTTCGTTCGCCATTCACGACGACCGGGCTCATCCTGCGGTCGCTCGACTGCATCAGCTTATTGCCCGTCGAGTCGCTGAAAACAATCGCTCCGTCTTTGCGCGCCACCGTGACCTTAAGCTGCGAGGTGTTCAGCGTCACATCGCTGCCCGTGGATTCCAGGGAGAAGGGCGTCGCGGGCCAACTCGTTTTGATGACCGCGTAATGTTTCACCTTCGGGAACGAGGGCGTGGGCGTGTAGAGAATCCGGACGATGGAATCGGCGCAGACCTGAAGCCGCAGGAGGCCGGTCTGCATCCTGAGCAGTACGCCGTCCGGCTGCTTCTCTTCGCTTTTAACGGGGTTCAGGGGATTCCATTGCGCTGTGGCGGTCGACGCGAGCAGCAGCAATGCAAATGGAATAGCGACGGTTCTGATTCGCATCATCGACGGACTCCTGAAATTGTACACTCGCGACTCCTGATCTGAATTGACCGGAAGCTTTCGTCGTGTTCTTCGGTAAACTGGCAAGATACGCCGAACGCCTTTGAACTGCAATGGGCAGGCGGCGCGTACCCCCGTGACTGCATAGCCCTCTCCCCAGGGGAGAGGGTTGTCAATTCACGCTGGGGAGAGGCTGTCGATTAATGCTAAGAAGGCTGCCCATACACCGCTTGCTTTAGTTACCAAACTACCTCATCCTCGTCTAACAGAGGGAGGAATCACGCCCGAGTCCAGGGAGGATAAGATGAACCGCAAGATCGGTCTGGGTCTATGCACATTAGTATTTCTGCTCACCTCAGTGTCTCTAGCCTTTTCCGCATCGCGCATCGAGAAAAATTTGAAGCTCGAACCGGGTGGCAAGTTAGTGGTTGACGCCGGCGCGAGTGACGTGTTTGTGACGGGCAGGTCAGGATCAGGCGCCCATGTCGTGGTGACCTCCAATCGAGATGACCTGGAGGAATTGTTCACCTTCAATTTCAGCGAGGAGCCCGGGGCGGTCCGGCTCGAGATGCGCAAACACAACATAGGGCTTTGGCCCAAGCACCTGGAACTGCGCATGGCAGTGGAAGTCCCCACCAGAACAAATCTCGACATCCGCACAGGCGGGGGCGACGTCAAGGTCACCCACCTGGAAGGCGAAACCAACCTCGAAACTATGGGCGGAGATGTCAAAGTTTCCGAGCTCAAGGGTAACCTGACTGCGCGCACTTCCGGCGGAGATATGGAGTTGCGCGACCTCACGGGAGACGTCTTCATCAAAACCTCGGGAGGTGACATTACCCTGGAGAACGCCCGTGGGCGAGTCGATGCCCGCACCTCAGGCGGAGATGTGACGGCGTCGTTGGCCCGCGGAAACGCCAAGGGCGGAGAAATTGAGACCTCCGGCGGCGACATCGATCTGCGGCTCGATCCGGCGATAAACCTGGACCTGGATGCTTCGACCTCGAGTGGTGAAGTGACATCGAACCTTCCCCATCTATCGGTGACGGGAGAGATCTCCTCGTCGCGCCTCCACGGCACACTGGGTTCCGGCGGAGAAACCCTGCGAGTCCACACCAACGGCGGAAGTGTGCACATCAGAGCTTTGTAAGCCGTCATGCGCGGCCACACCGCCTCTTCACCCTGCCTGGCATCGTAGGGGCAACCCTGTGGTTGCCCCTGTGCCGCGGCCGGGCGGCCACAAGGGCCGCCCCTACCTCTGCTAGTCTACTGCCTTTCAATTCTGCGCTGCCCCCTGCACCCAGGGTCGCGTCAAAGTCCGGCCGGGTAGCGCGGACCGCCGGTTTTGCGGTCTGCGGCTGTTCCCAACGGCGCGCGCAAGAACCGCGGACCGCAAAATCGGCTGTCCGCGCTACCCAGAACCGGCACAGCCGCGACTCTGACGCGACCCCGCACTTGCACCCCTGCTTGACAACGCTTGCATCCTTGTTATGGTAAGGGGGTGCGAGTGTTGGCCATCGACTTTGGCATGAAGCGCATGGGCTTGGCAGTGTCCGATGCCCTGGGCATCACCGCTCAGGGACTTCCCACACTTCAGCGCACGCGCCTGGACGATGATCTCGAGAAGATCCGGGAATTAACGGAAGAGTACGCAACCGAGCGCGTGCTGGTGGGCAATCCGATTGGGCATGGCGGGGGGGAAACAGCCATGTCGCGCAAGGCGGCGGAGTTTGCGGAAAAGCTGCGCCGGCGCGTCCGCTGCCCGGTAGAACTCCGGGACGAACGTTTGACCTCCGCCGAAGCCAACCGCGCCTTGCGAGAGACCGGGCTCACCCTGGGCAAACGCCAACGGGCCGTGGATCGCGTGGCCGCAACGCTGCTCTTGCAAAGCTACCTCGACTACCTCTCTAACGAGCGAAGCCGCGACGCCGGGTTGGCGCCATGATGAGGCGGATTCTCCTTCTGTTGCTTGGCGCAGCCGCACTGGGGCTCGCCTGGGTGACTTTCGATCTGCTCTCGCCCTATCGCGGGTACGCGGGCAGCGTCATACTCGATTTCGAACCCGGCTCGCGGGCCTCTCAAATCACAGATTCACTGGTCGCGCGCGGCGTATTAAGGCATCGCTTGCCGTTTCTCGTTCGCTACCTGGTTGGCCGCCCTCGCCACACGTTACGGGCGGGCGAATACATGTTCGACCGGCCGCTCCGCCCCGTTGACGTTTACCGGAAACTGGTCTTGGGTGAGGTCTACCTTCATCCCGTGGTTATCCCGGAAGGCTCAGACCGGTTTGACATTGCGCGGATTCTTAACCAGCGGCTGGGCATCGATCCCACGGTGTTCCTCCGCATCACGCGCGATACCATGCCGATACGTGATCTCGACCCCAAAGCGCCGTCGCTTGAGGGCTACCTCTTCCCAGACACCTACCGGTTCCCACGCGGTGTGAGCGCCGCAACCGTGATCACAACCATGCTGGCGCGATTCCGGCACATTGTTGCCACGCGGTTTGCTGGCCAAGTGCCTTTCCCCACCCCTGCCCCTCCCCAAATGGGGAGGGGAGTAGGTGCGTTATCCAGTGATTCCCCTCCCCAGTCGGGGAGGGGACAAAGGGGTGGGGTGACTCAAAGCTGGCACAACGTCATCACCCTGGCTTCGCTGGTTGAAAAGGAGACGCCGGAAGCGTCCGAGCGCCCGCAGGTCGCCGGAGTTTTCGAGAGGCGGCTCGAGCTGGGGATGCCTTTGCAGTGCGACCCTACCGTAGTCTACGCGGCACAACTCGAGGAGCGCCCGATAGGCACGATTACCCAGACCGATCTCCAACTCGATTCCCCTTACAACACCTACCGCCATGCGGGGCTGCCCCCCGGACCAATTGCCAACCCGGGCGAAGCCTCCATCCGCGCGGCGCTTCATCCTGCCGCCGGCGATGCGCTCTACTTTGTCGCCAACAACCACGGCGGACACGTCTTCGCACGGACTCTTGCCGAACACGAACGCAACGTGTCACGATATCGCCGGGAAGTGGCGACGGCGCAACGCAAAGCACCGGGGACTACGGGTAAGAATTCGAAGCCGGCGTCCGGCAGGACGCGAAAAAGGTGACACAGGCTGTCATCCTGAGCCCGTTCGCTGTCACCTTGAGCGAAGCGAAGGGTCTGCAGTTTGCCCGCTCAGGGTAAACTGCGCGAAGGATCCGCATTTGCTTCTTGTAAAGGGGACACTGCAGATGCTTCGCTCCGCTCAGCATGACTGACAAGGTTTTTCCGCAGCCTGCTGGAGCGACGCGGCCGGGGCGAAGAACCATGCCCGTGACCAAAAAGCAAATCATCCTTGAATATTGCCGGGCCAAGGCGCTGGACCGGATCGGCCTGCAGGAAATTCGCGCCTTCGAAAATGAGCTGCGGGCCCGGTTGGGGTCGAGAACATCTCTATCTTACATCGCCGGGGTGCTGCGCGCGGCGGGGAAGAATGTTGAGTATTACGACCGCTTCGCGGACCCGCCGATCGAGGAGCCTTACGCGAGCCGCCTTCGGAATGTCCTCGAGTTCCACGACCTCGCGAGCGCCGAGGCTTCGCTCCGAAAACTCGACGCGCTTTATCGAGAATACCGTGACGCCTCGGACCGCGCCGGCGTGCGTTGGGTGCGCACCCTGCTTCAAAAGGGGAAACTGCGCGCCTCGAGCCTGGCGGCAAACCCGCGCGTGAGTCCCGAAAAGCGCGCGGAAAAGGCCGAGATAGCAACGTGGTTCCGCATCTGGCTTGAGACCCCGGACCTGTTTTTTGACTGGCTCGAACTGCGCAAGGCCTCCGAAGAATTCCGACGATTGTTCTCTTCTTGACCAATTTTCTGCCGATGGTACAATGTGTGGCTCTTGCAAGTGGACTTTTAGGCTCCCCTTAGCGAAGTTCACCCGGAGTAGTGCCACGGGACAAAACTGTCCCAGCCTCGCGCATGATACGAATTCGAAGCAATTTGACGGAGGAAAATAGATGTTGCATGGCGTACTTATGAATACTCGAAGGGCCGGTAAAATCGCGGCCGCTTTTGTACTGATGTTGATCGGGTCTGCCGTGGCGTTTGCGGGCCCCCAGGAGACGGCTCCCGCCGGAGAGGCTAGTTTGAAGCTTCCGGACCTGCATCAGGTCCAATTCCTGGGCGTCAATGGCCACAATCTGCTGATGATCGGGATTCTGTTTTGTATCTTCGGGCTGCTTTTTGGCTTGGTCAGTTACGGGCGCTTGAAGAATCTGCCCGTGCACCGGGCAATGGGCGAGATGTCCGAGTTGATTTGGGAAACGTGCAAGACCTACATCATCCAGCAGGGTAAGTTTCTGCTGCTGCTCTGGGCTTTCATCGCCATCATTATTTTGCTGTACTTCGGCCTGCTGCTGAAATACGACGCCTTGCGTGTGGTCGTCATCCTGGCATTTAGCGTGATCGGGATTTGCGGCAGCTACGGGGTCGCGTGGTACGGCATTCGCGTCAACACGTTCGCCAATTCGCGGACGGCGTTTGCCAGCCTGCGGGGCAAGCCCTATCCCGTCCTTCAGATCCCCCTGATGTCCGGAATGAGCGTCGGCATGATGCTGATCTCGGTGGAACTTCTGATGATGCTCATCATCCTGCTCTACGTTCCGGGAGATTATGCGGGACCGTGCTTCATCGGCTTCGCCATCGGCGAGTCGCTGGGAGCAGCCGCCCTGCGTATCGCCGGCGGCATCTTCACCAAGATTGCCGATATCGGCTCTGACCTGATGAAGATCGTCTTCAAAATCAAGGAAGACGACGCGCGCAACCCGGGCGTGATCGCCGATTGCACTGGCGACAACGCAGGCGATTCGGTGGGACCGACCGCCGACGGATTTGAAACCTACGGCGTTACAGGCGTGGCGCTCATCACCTTCATCCTGCTGGGTGTGAAGGATCCGACCATCCAGGTGCAATTGCTGGTGTGGATCTTCGTAATCCGCGTCATCATGCTGGTGGCTGCCGCCACGGCCTACTTCATTAACGGCGCCATCACCAAGGCCCGGTACGGGAATGTGAAGAAGTTCAATTTCGAGACGCCCCTGACGACGCTGGTTTGGATTACCTCCCTGGTTTCGATCGGGCTGACCTATATCACCTCTTACCTGATCATTCCCAGCTTGGGCGGCGATGCCTCGATGTGGTGGAAACTCTCGACGATCGTCTCCTGCGGAACTCTGGCCGGCGCCCTCATCCCTGAGTTAGTGAAAGTGTTCACTTCTACCGAGTCGAGGCACGTCAAAGAGGTGGTGGCCTCGGCGAGGGAAGGCGGCGCGTCGCTGGATATCCTCTCGGGCTTTGTAGCCGGTAACTTCTCCGCCTACTATTTGGGGCTGACGATGATGGTGCTCATGGCCATCGGTTCCTGGGTCAGCCTCCAGGGTTTGGGAAACTTCATGCTGGCGGCGCCGGTATTCGCCTTTGGTTTGGTGGCCTTTGGATTTCTGGGCATGGGGCCAGTGACGATCGCAGTGGATTCCTACGGCCCCGTGACCGACAACGCCCAATCGATTTATGAGCTGTCCCTCATCGAGCAGGACCCCACCGTGGTGCAGGAAATCAAGAAGGATTACAACGTGGACGTGGACTTCGAGCACGCCAAAGAAATGCTCGAGGCCGCCGACGGCGGAGGCAACACATTCAAGGCCACAGCCAAGCCGGTGCTGATCGGCACGGCGGTGGTGGGAGCCACCACCATGATCTTCTCGATTATCATGTTGCTCACGGACCGCCTCACGACGAACATTGGCAAGCTATCGCTGTTGCACGCGCCGTTCGTTCTGGGCTTAGTCACCGGTGGGGCCATTATTTATTGGTTTACCGGAGCTTCGACCCAGGCGGTAACCACCGGCGCGTACCGTGCGGTGGAGTTCATCAAAGCGCATATCAAACTGGAGAGCGCGGAAAAGGCGTCGATTGCCGACAGCAAGAAGGTGGTCGAAATCTGCACGCAGTATGCCCAGAAAGGCATGTTGAACATCTTCATCGCGGTCTTCTTCGCCACCCTGGCGTTCGCTTTCGTCGACCCGTTCTTCTTTATCGGCTATCTGATCTCGATCGCTCTTTTCGGGCTCTATCAGGCCATTTTCATGGCCGACGCGGGCGCAGCGTGGGACAACGCCAAAAAGATTGTCGAAGTCGAGTTGAAGCAGAAGGGCACGCCCCTTCACGACGCGACGGTTATTGGCGACACGGTGGGCGATCCGTTCAAAGACACTTCTTCGGTGTCTCTGAATCCCATCATCAAGTTCACCACCCTGTTCGGCTTGCTGGCTGTCGAACTGGCGGTGCAACTGACTTCGACCAGCGGCGAGACTCTCGCACACGGCCTCGCCGCGCTATTCTTCATCGTATCGTATATTTTCGTGTATCGGTCGTTCTACGGAATGCGCATTGGCGGGCAGAAAGCGGAATAGTGAGTGAATGGTGAATAGTGAACTCACCATTCACTATTCACCATTTTAGAAGCCTCGCGCCGTGCCCTTGATCTTCCTGGCCAGTTTTTCGATCTTGTCCGCCTTGTCGACAATACCCAGCGAGAGGACATTCTCGTTGGACTTGTCGAGCTGTTCCTGGAGGTCCTTGGCAAGGTCTGCAAGCTCCTTGGCGTCGCGCTTCATCCTGTCAAAATTAGCCTTGAGCATTTCACGCTTCTGCTTATCCGACAGCGGGATCTCGCGGGAGTCCGGGATCGTTTGCAGGTCTTGAACTGATCCGGCTGAACTCGCGCCGCCGGAGGGCGCCCTTGCCTGGAGCGGCCTTGCAAGCGCAGTCGCAGAGATTTGGCGCGGAGCGTCCAGCCACGGTCCGGCAACGGCCACAAGCAGGAACACCAGAACGATGGTCCAGTTAAGAGTTGATCTGGAGATGTAAGGCGCCATGCGGGTTTCCTTTCGAGGATTCTATCTTCCTTAGCGACTGGCCAAGGGACTTTTACATTTCAGATTACCTGTTTAAGCCACGGTTATAGTCTCCTCTGGTTCGCGGCTCTGCCGCCCCGTCTTGCGGAAAGGCTTCGCCTTTCCGGCGTAAGCCACTACCGTCATTTCCAGGTCAAGGCTGGGCCCCAACCGTTGAGGCGCAGCCTCGCCGGAGAACCAGCCATTAGGTAGGGCGGACCGGAAAGGCGAAGCCTTTCCGCAAGACAGGGCGGCAGAGCCGCAAAAGCGCATCGGGCAAGATAATCACATATCAAGCTGTGTCCCCGAGGCAGCAAACCATTGGCTCAAGGGAAGTGCGACTCCACAAGGAGAAGAATTTACCCTGCTCCGGGCAGACTAGAAGCCAACGTCCCCCAGCGCTTTCTCCATGTCGTCGAAGGCGGATTTCGACACCTCACAGGGCGCGGGGTCGGTTGAAAGCCGGGCGTAGACATGGTCGCCGACTTTTGAGATCTCGAGCGTCTCCGTCTGGTTCTTGTCGCCGAACCGCACTGTGAATTGATAGGGCGGTTTGTTCAGCCCCAACGACGCCGGATCGGAACTCTTAGGAAACGTGGTGGCGCGAAGATCCCGCAGGCGGGAGAGCAAGGTGTCCATCTTGGCGGAAGGCACGGTCTTCGATCCACCCTCCGTCTGCTTCCACTGATTGTCTTTTTGCTGCTCGAAAACGCTGTGGCCCTTGGGAGAAGTGATCTCGACGTGCTTCACATCAAAGCTCGAGTAGGAGAACAGGTCTTTCGAGCGAAAGTCCGAGGGATCTTTCTGGAAGTCGGTCAGGAAAGAGGAATTGAGCGTGAAAACAGGCGCGAGCGCGGAGTTCACAGCGAAGTAACGGTCGCCCTCCTTGTCTTTCTTGCCGAGCAACAAGGTCTGCCCGCCGTTTGGCCCTGCCAACTCGAGCCGCAGTTCCGGAGAGCTCAGCCCATAAGTCGCCTGGCTCTTCTTATCCTCCGCCGCAATGGACTGCATGGTGAGGCCGCGCAACTGATTGAGGAGGCCGTCCACCGCGAATTTGTCGGCGCGCACCGGGGGCGGCAGAACCAGGTCCCAGACCCCTTCAGGGTTCTTTTCGAGCGTGTATTTCTTCCCCTTGGATTCCACTTCCATCTTTCGAAGCTGGTCGGCCTCGAACGTCAGGGCGCGCCGGTCGCGAAGGTCGAAGAGCGTTTTCTCGAGATTGGATTTCAAGTAGCTGGCCACGGTGACCACGCGCGGATTGCCCGCCACCTGCGCGTACAGCCCGCTGCTGGTGGGAGTGTCATCACCGAGCAGCAGGGTGAATTTGGGCGGATTGGTGTCTGTCGAGACTTCGATGGAGTAGGCGGGAGGATCGAGGCCGAATTGTTTCACGTCGGAAGCGTGCGGCTCAACCACCTGGTCTACCGTAGCCGTCGTCAGGTTGTTGAGCACCGTAGAAAGCGTGCCCTGGTCGGCGGAAAGCTTCTTGGGTTCGGCAATCGCCCAGGAGCCTCCCGCGTGTTCGCAGGTCACCGCATCGCCCGAGCGCGGGCGGAAAGTGATGGCCGTGATATGCTTGCTATCCAGGGTGAAGAGCTTCTCTTCTTTGGAGGGTTCAATTTTCGAGGCTTCGCGACCATGGCGCCTGTTGTAGTAGGTAAAGGCGCCCCAAAGCGCCCCAAGAATTACCAGCGCGATCAGAGTGTTGATGTATTTCTTTCTCATCGACGTTCCCACCAAACCAGAGTACCTGCCACTACGATCAGGAGCGGCAATCCAATCACGCCCAACCACAGGAGCTTACCCATCTGCGCAGCGTTCAGCATCAGGTGCTGGGACTCGGGCGGTTTGGGCCGAACGGAAATCAGGTCGACGTCCGCCGAAAGCCAGTCGATCATGTTCATGAACAGGTCGCGATTGGACTGAAATCCCAGAAAAGCATTGGCGGGCAGCATCGACGTGCCCAGTGCGATGAAGCGGCCTTCAGCCTTCTTCTCGCCCTCGCCGCTTAATGTGCCTGTCAGCGCAACCGTCAACGGGCCCTTGATATCCTTTCCCGCGCGGAATGAAACCTGGCGCATGCTGGGATTGAAATCCGCCACGCCAAAGCTCGCATCGGAAGTGTCACAGAGCGACGTATCGCTCACGCCCGCTTTGTAGTCCTTCCCGATCTCAAAGGAGCGAGCGAAAGGAAACAGCGAGGCGCGGCCTGAAAGGGGCTGCGTAATGGGGCTCGAGCCGTACTTGAGGATGAGCGGCATGGTGGGCTCCGTCCCGAAAATCTGCGCCACCGGATTTTCGTCGATCACCAGGTCATTCCGGACCGTCACGTTCCAGTCCGCCAAGAGCTTGGTCAATTCGGGCAACTGCACGCCCGGGTCGAGCATGAACATGGCCCTGCCGCCTCCGGTCACATACTTGCGGATGGTGTCGGTCTCTTGCGGAAGGTAGTCATTCTTGGGCCCGGCCACGACCACCATCGAACAGTCAGAAGGAATCTCCATCTTCTGCAACAGGGTGATCGATTTCGTCTGGAAGTTCTCGTTCTCTAATTCCTTCTTGATTTTCGAATAGCCCACGCGCTCGGTGCTGTCAACGTCGTGCTCGCCGTGGCCGCCGATGAAGCAGGCGGTGCGCTGTCCCTTGAACAACCGGATCATGGCGTTGCTGATCGCTTCTTCCGAGTCGCTCTGAGCCTCGAAGTGGCGGCCGCCCGCAGCCACCACGATCGTCCCATAACTCCGCACGCCGAATTCCTTGGCGAGGGAGGGTTGGCGGTCAACGTCCACGTAGCGCACCGTGACCCGGTGCGACGCCGAAGTGAACATGTTCAGCAAGTCGCGCCGCTCCCCAAAGCTGCGCTCCCGGTCGAAAATGTAAATGGTCACATCCTGGTTCAAGTCCTTCAACAACTTCGCGGTCTGCGGCGACAAGCTGTATTTCTTGCTCGGCGTCAGGTCCCAACTGTGATCGTGATTGGTCACAAACCAGTTGCCGACGGCAAGAATGGCGATAACGATCACCGTATAAACGGCAAAATTCGCCCCTTCTAAAATCTTCCGCCCGCTGCGTCCTGTGATCTGATCTTTGAGAGCCATGGTTAGGGCCTCCCTTTCAGGGCATCGACGGAACGGGCGGTCATGAAGATTCCGAAAATGATCACGGAAAGGTAATAAGTCAAGTCGCCCAGATTGATAACGCCCTTCGAAAAATTGTCAAAGTGTGTGGTGAGCGCCAGATAGGACATCACCCGTCCAACCGTGCCGGTGGAGTAGGCCGTGACCCAATCGAGCAGAAAGAGCAGCAGGAAAACCGCCAGTCCGACAGCTCCGGCGATGATCTGATTCTTGGTAAGCGTCGAAAACCACATGCCCAGCGCCAGCAAGGCGGCTCCGTAAAGTAGAAATCCCATCGCCCCCGCGATCAGCGGCTTGGCGTTCGGGTTGCCGTAAACGAACAGCACAGTGAAATAGAGGAAAGTGATCGCCTCCAGCACGGCGAAGAGAGCCAGCGCCCCGAGGTACTTCCCCAGGATGATTTCGAGATCGGTCACGGGGGAGGTCAGCAGCAGTTCGATCGTGCCGGAGCGTTTCTCCTCCGCGAACAGGCGCATGGTGATGAGTGGTATCAAGAACAGCAGAACCACCGTCATGACCCCCGCCAGTATGGGACGAATGATGTTTTCGTTCAAGCTCATGGGCGGCGCGCCCATGCCTCCCATCGACTCCATGCGGAACGTCTGGACCATGAAGAACGCCGTTGAGCTATAAAAAACATAGCCGCAGATCACGGCATAGACGGTCATGACGAGGTAAGCGATGGGCGAGTGGAAATAAGCTCGCAGTTCCTTGCCGGCAACGGCTAGCATGTTGCGCATGTCAAATCATCCTTTCGAAAAAAGCAGAAACCCGAACAAACGGGAATTCACTTCCCCCTCTCCCTGGGGAGAGGGTGTCCCGCTGCCGGCGCCTTCATCAGCCGGAGCGGGACGGGTGAGGGGTTGGTTGCGTAGCCAGGCTGAGGTTGATGGACCATGGAGTAACCCCTCACCTGGCTCGCTACGCTCGCCACCCTCTCCCCACGGGAGAGGGTTACTTTCTGACTTCTGCCGAGTTCTGCTTTCTAATTTCTGATTCCTCGTTTTCTTCGCTCAGATCCTTCGTCGTTAGCTTGAGGAAGATGTCCTCGAGGCTCAGCCCGCTGCCCTTGAGCTCGAACAGCTTCCAACCGGATTCCACGACCGCTCGCGCCAACTCCGCGCGCACGTCCTTGCCTTTCTCCGCGTGCACCTCGTAGGTCACGTGCCCGTCCGAGGTTTCGCGCGCTTCCACCAGGTTCACGCCCTCGACGCGCTGCAGCTTTTCCGGGACTTCTCCCGCACCGCCCTCGATGGTCATCAGAATCGTCTCGAACCCCTGCAAGCGGCGCGTGAGTTCGTCCGGAGTGCCCACCGCCACGATCTTGCCGGCGTTGATCACCACCACACGCTGGCAGGTCTTCGAAACCTCGGGCAGGATGTGGGTGCTGAGGATAACCGTGTGCTGCCCTGCCAGGCCCTTGATGAGCTCGCGCGTCTCGATGATCTGTTTGGGATCGAGACCCGCGGTAGGCTCATCGAGAACCAGCACCTCAGGGTTGTGGATCAATGCCTGGGCCAGGCCGACGCGCTGCCGGTATCCTTTCGACAGCTTGCCGATCTGCCGGTGGCTCACGTCGGCAATCGCGCATTTTCCCAGAATTTCGTCCAAGCGGGGTTTTAGATCGCGGCGCGATATACCTTTGATTCGCCCCACAAAAGCGAGGTACTCGGTCACCGTCATGTCCGGATAAACGGGAGGGGATTCCGGCATATAGCCTGTGCGGCGCTTGGCCTCCAGCGGCTCTTCCGCCACATCGAATCCGGCCACGCGCACCCGCCCCGCGCTGGGCGGCAGGTAGCCTGTGATCACACGCATGGTGGTTGTCTTCCCCGCCCCGTTGGGTCCCAGAAAACCCAGAACTTCGCCTTTCTGAGCCTGGAAAGTTACGTCGGAAACGGCCAGGGTCGGCCCGTAACGCTTGGTTAGATTTTCAACTTCAATCATAAGAGGTCCTTCCTGAAATAGGGGCGGCCGTTGCAGTTGCGCTGCAGAATATTTCGTGCCGCGCGGTCGGCCACCAGAGCCGGACTCAGAATGCGGCACATCCGCCCCGCTTCGCCGGAGCACCGCTCCGGCCGGTCCATGGGCATAAGCTGAACCTTCCAATATATAACGAATGTTGAAAATCACACAAGGTTGCCAAGACGGTGGCAGTGACCTAGTTTGGACGTAGCGCCGACCTTCAGAGCCTGCCCTGAGCGGAGCGAAGGGTCGGCAAATGCTGGCCTAAAGGCCAGCGCTACGCCGAAACTAGGACACTACCGAATCTCCCGTACCGGCCCGCCATGGCGTGCCCCTAGCCATCTCGGTCGACCTCCCATCGGCGCACGTCGATCACCAATCACAGATCGCAGATTCCAGATTTGAAAACTACCGACCCATCGATGGTCGTCCATCACCAATCGCAAATCACCCATCGCCAATCTCAATCGTCAATCGACCAGCGTCAATCGACAATCTGTTACAAGGCGCGGGTCAAGATTTCCTGCAGTTCGTCCATGGTGAGAGCAATGGGATTGCCTTTGGTGCTGCTGGCCTGAGAGGCTTTTTCGACGAGGGTGGGCACATCCTCGTCTTGGATGCCGTAGGAACCGAGAGGTGGAATCCGCAAATCACGGCACAACTGTCTAACCCATTCGACGCCCTCCTCAGCGAGGGCGTCCGGCTTGCCGGTGAGCAGGCGCGCCACGGTCTCGTAGCGGCGTAGCGTCTCACCTCCCGGGTCACGGGCGCGGACGGCTCGAATGTTGACGGCCATGCCGTGGGGCAGCAGGGCGGCGCAAACCGCGCCGTGCGGGGCGTCGAACATTCCCCCGATGGGTGCGGCAAAGCCGTGCACCACGCCCAGGCCCGCATTAGCAAGCGCCAATCCGCCCAGCAAGCTTGCGAGCGACATGAACTCGCGAGCCGCCATGTCGGTCCCGGACTGATAAGCGCGGCGCAGCGAGCGGGTGACGCGGTGCAAGCCCTCGCGACAAAAGCCGTCCGTGAGGGGATTCGCGCGGATCGAGACGTAGGGCTCAATCAACTGCGTGAGCGCATCGAGCCCCGTGCTGGCGGTCACCGCGGGCGGCAAATCGCGCGTCAATTCCGGATCCACCACCGCCAGGCGCGCCAGCATCAACGGGCTCCTCAAACTGACCTTCACCCGGTGCTCAGTGGAAGCCAGGACGGCGTTGCGCGTCACTTCGGATCCCGTGCCGGCCGTCGTGGAAATGGCGATGAAGGGGACGGGAGGATTCTGGAGCGGCTGCCCTTTGCCGATCACTTCCAGGTAATCGGTGGCGTCGCCGCCGTTGGTCAGAAGCGCGGCGACCGCTTTTCCCGCGTCGATAGCGCTGCCGCCGCCAAAAGCGATCACCAGATCGCACGCTTCGCGCCGGGCGAGTTCCACCGCCTCACGAACCAGGGAAACCGAGGGCTCTCCCCGCGTGGTCCAGGTAACGCAGCCCATTCCAGCGGCCTTCAATTCCTCGGCCAGGAAAGCGCCGCGTTGCGGTGACCGGCCCACCACCAGCAGCGGCCTTCGCCCCATCTGCTTTGCGGCGGGAACGACTTCTCGAACTACGCCCGGCCCAAACAGGATGCGGCCCGAAGTAGCGAATTCGAATCTCACCGCCGCCTCACCAGCCCTCATCGGGAGGAAAGATATTCGAGTATTTAACACTTGTACGAACTTCCGCCATCATGGATGCGACGGTGTCGCGCCAGGCGGCGTAGTGTGTGGTTTCCTTGTGATGGACTGTGGCTTCGTTAGTGCGATAGACCTCGACCAAGAGAAACCGGGAAGGGTCGTCGGCCTGCTGGATCACATCAAAGCGCGCAACGCCTGGTTCTTCGACGCTGTGGCGCGCGTTCTCGATGCTGGCTTCTTTGAAGGCTTCGATAGATTCCGTTTTGACTCGAATATGAACGTGAACGATGAGCACGGTTCCTCCTGCGAATCTGGGGTGCATCCGCGCTATCCACGATGCATCCGCGCTATCTAGGGTGTCATTCCGAGCGAAGCGAGGAATCCCGCCCAGCTCTTTGTTACAGGGCGAGCCCCACGCACAGCGAGATTCCTCGCTTCGCTCGGAATTGACAGGTTGTTTTCGCGGGCGCCAGCATAGTCAGGCAACGGGGTGAGCGCAAACCTCGGGAATTCGTGGCTAGCAGGCCAGGTCGGCGCGGGTGAACCGGAAGTCATTGATGGGCCCGAGGAAAGTAACGGCCAGCCGGTCGGTTTGGAAGAACTCGCGCGCCACCTCCAGGACCTGGGGGGAAGTCACCTCCTCGATGTGCCGGGAGATCTCGTCGAGCGAGACGTTGCGCCCAAAATACATTTCCTGGCGGGCTGCATTCGACATGCGGCTGCCGGTGGTTTCCAGGCTGAGCAGCAGATTCCCCTTCAAGTAGTCCTTGGCGTGCTGAAGTTCCTGCTCGCTGATGGCCGCGGCCTTCAACTGCCGGAACTCCGAGAGGATCAGGCTCAGCACCTGGCGCGCATTTTCCATCGAGGTGCCCGCGTAAACACTCAGGCAACCCGCGTCGCGAAAAGTTGAGAGGCCGGAGAAGACCGAGTAAGCGAGCCCGCGTTTCTCGCGAATATTCTGGAACAGGCGCGAACTCATCCCGCCGCCGAGTACGGTGTTGAGGATGTAGCAGGCGAAGCGCTTCTCATGCGGTTGCGGATAGGACGGCGCGCCCACGCAGAGGTGGACCTGCTCGAGTTCCTTCTTGTGCCGGTGCCGGATGCTGGGGTGCGGTATGGGCGGAGGACCGTCGTCAGACACGGGGCCGCTGGGCCGCTCGCCAAAGTAGTGTGTGACCAGGTCGACGAAACGGTCGGGGTCGAGGTTCCCTGCGGCGGCGATCAGCGTGCGGTTGGGAGTGTAATGGCGCTGGAAATAGTCCCACAGCCGTTCGCGGTCGAAGCTGCTCACCGTGTGGCGAGTGCCCAGGATGGGCCGGCCCAGGGCGTGCCCGCGCCAATAACTCTGCGTGAACATCTCGTGCACCAGGTCGTCCGGGGTGTCCTCAACCATCTTGATCTCTTCCTGAATCACCTTCGATTCCTTGCTGATGTCTTCAGACTGGAAAAGCGGATTAAGGAAGAGGTCCGAAACGATATCGAAAGCGCGCGGCAGGTGCTCGTCCAGGGCTTTCATGGAGAAACTCGTACACTCCTTGGCGGTAAAGGCGTCGAGGTGGCCGCCGATCGAGTCGGCCTCGCGGGCAATCTGCTCCGCACTCCGATTCTTGGTTCCCTTGAAAACCATGTGCTCGATGAAGTGCGAGATGCCGTTCTCTTCTTCGCTCTCCTGCCGCGACCCGGTCCTCACCCAGACGCCCATCGAGACGGAACGGACGGAAGTCATCCGCTCGGTAAGAATGGTGAGACCATTGGAGAGAACGACTTTGCGAACTTCCGACATGAGTAGGCCCTAGCTGAATTTGAGAGAACTCGCCCTGCGGCCGGATGATCCAACAACACGCATTCACCCGTGCGCTTATTTATACCATACGGCCGCCAAAAAGCATAGGAAAACCCGAAAACGAGCAATTCCGCTTGCGCGAACTTGCTCCTCCCCCTATACTGAAGTTTGCCTCTTCGCGGGCAAGCACTGCCCATGGGCCTGTAGCTCAGGTGGCTAGAGCGCACCCCTGATAAGGGTGAGGTCGGTAGTTCAACTCTACCCAGGCCCACCAATCAATTCAGTGATATAGCAGCCTGCTGATTTTCACTCTCTGACACTTGGTGTGGATTTTGGTGTGACCCTGCCCCCAAAAGGGCCGGATCGGGGACCGGCGGCGAGAGCGTCTAAGGCGGCTCGCTTGGCTTCCATTCGGAGGTGGGAATAGTGCTCAAGCATCTTCGGGCCGACGTGGCCCGCGATTGCCATGATAGTCTGCTCGCTCGCCTGTCCCTCGGCTAACTTGGTAACGCAGGTGAGGCGTTGGTCGTGGAATCGAAGACCAACAAGCGGGTTTTTCAGGCGGGAGATATCGACCTTGCATTCAGGATTGCAACACAACTTTGCCGGACGCTGGCCTTCGCCGCACTTCGTGCACTCGATAGAGCGCGTGGCCGTATCTAGACGTGAAATCCACTCGTTTGTTCAGGCGGCTTCTTCGACAAATCTCAGTAACTCGGCCTTATTTTCTTTCGCCCATTCGCGAAAAGTGATCGCAGGCCTGCCCAGCAAGTGAGGAACCTCATCTCGCACTGAGCCGATGTACCCCATCCGGCCATCCTCAAGCTGTACGCAGAAATCGGCAGCACTCTTTGCGTACCAGGATTCGATCTTCAATGCGCCCGCCTTATACGTCTCTTCGAACTCCGCAGCCTTCCGTATGTCGCAACGCACCGGCTTCGCCAAGACCTCACTTAATATCGTAGCGATCTCGGTGCCAGAAAGAGCCTCCGTGCTCATCCAGTAATTCTGGCCAGCATGCCTGGCTGGGCCCTCGATAAGAACTTTGGCAGCAACGTCCGCCAAATCCCGCAAGGCGATCCATCCTCCGCGCTGGTTGCCCCAGAATACGGAAAACACACCCGCCTTTGGCGGCGCGTTGCGCAAAAAGTACTCCATGAACATATTGGGATGGAGGTGCGTCCAGGGAATCCCGCTCGCCTCGATGTAACTCTCTACAAGACAGAACCATGCGAAGTGAGGATCGGTGCAATCCCATTGTGCAAACACGCCCTGGTTCACAATGTGGCGAACTCCTGCCTTCCGGGCTGCGTCGATGAGAGTCTTGCTTTGATGGACCATTGCGACGCTGTATCCGGTAAGAAGAAAAAGGCGATCTACACCAGCCAGCGCCGGTCCAAACGTACGAGGTTCGTCCAAATCGAAGTAAACAGCGTCATGACCTTCCGCTTGTAATCTGGCGACGGCGGCAAGTGAGCGTACTCCAAGCCGCAGTTGGGCGGCGTCGGGCTGCTTCGCAAACCCCTCAATGATGAGTTTTCCGGTCTGTCCGGTTGCGCCAGTAATAAAGACGATGGGCTTTGGGGTTAGCGTCATTGGGGCCATCCTAAGATTTGAACATACTGAGTTGGCGGGTAGCCAACTCCTGCGTTGCGAATTCACTGGTTTCCCGACCCGGAGATGAGCCTTGCCTGGTTCCCGAGTCAAGCCAGGGCGGGTTCGTCATCGGTGACGTAAACGCCGTCGTAGAAACCGGTCTTGTGCAATGTATCCACGACACCCGGTTGTGGTTTCACAAGATATATTTTCAAGCCTGGCTGCTTCTGTTTGGCGAAAATGAGGATCCGCAAGCCTGCTGACGCCATGAAAGACAGCTTCTCGACCTGCAGAACGAGTTGAGTGGGCTTCCCGCCCAAGACTCGGTCCACGGTCTCTCGCAGGGCCGGGGCGCTGCTGCCGTCTAATTCCCCAGCGAGCGCAATTCGCGCTGTTTTCGCGTCCACTGCCGATTGAATGTCCAATGCCATGATGCTCACTCCCTTAACAAAGCCTTCGCTATGCGACCAGAACTACGATGGATCTTCCGCCAACTATAATTTCGTCGGAGCCAACTTGCGGACCGCCCTTACTGTCATAGATATCCTCGGGAGAGGGCATCGAGGTATTGATTGCAACTCTCCATCTTTTTCCTTCGGGCGCCTGAGGTACCTGGAACGGCAAGCCGTCCCAGAACATGTTGATCGCAACATATAGGTCGTCGTCCTGTGGGGTCGCGTGCTTCCCGCATAATAGAAAGGCAAGGCATCGGCCTCCCCAGTCCAACTGCCCGACACGAGTGCCGTGGAAGCTGATGTCGGGTTTTCCGCTTCCCACATAGTCGCGATGCTCGAAGAATCTGTCGCCGCGGAGCACAGAATGAGCGCGCCGGAATGCCAACAGATTGCTGAAAAAGCGGAGCAGTCCCGTTTCGCGTTTGACATCATTCCAATCCAGCCAGCTCAGGGCGCCGTCGTGGCAATAGCCATTATTGTTGCCTCCCTGGGTGCGACCGAGCTCGTCACCCATAAGCAACATCGGAACCCCGCGGCTCAGGAATAGGATCGTGGCGGCGTTCCTCATCTGGCGGCTACGAAGGGCGTTCACTCCGGGATCGTCAGTCTCCCCTTCCCAACCGCAATTCCAACTGTTGTTATCGTTGGCGCCATCGTTATTCCTTTCGCCATTGGCCTCGTTGTGCTTGCCGTTATAGGAGACCATGTCGCGGAGAGTGAATCCATCGTGGCAGGTGATGAAGTTGAGGCTCGCTGTCGGACCGCGGTACCAATACAAATCCGGCGAGCCTTGGATTCGGTTGCCGATCTCGCCAAGCATGCCTGCATCGCCCTTGATGAAACGCCGAATGGAATCGCGGTACCTACCATTCCATTCGGCCCACCGTCCGTAAGCGGGAAATGAGCCGACCTGATACAACCCGCCGGCATCCCAGGCTTCTGCGACCAGTTTACACTTGCTGAGGACTGGATCGTAGGCGAGCGATTCGAGCAACGGAGGGTTCGCGAGCGGGGCGCCGTTCTGGTCCCGGCCTAGAATGGACGCAAGGTCGAAGCGGAATCCATCAACGTGGTACTCCGACGCCCAATAGCGGAGGCAGTCAAGCACCATGTTACGGACCACTGGATGGTTGCAGTTCAGCGTGTTGCCGCACCCCGAGAAATTGTAGTAGTAACCTTCCGGCGTCAGAAGGTAGTAAGTGCGATTGTCAATGCCCCGGTAAGAGATGTACGGACCGCGCTGGTCGCCCTCGGCGGTGTGGTTGAATACGACGTCCAGCATCACCTCAATTCCCGCGCGGTGCAGTTCCTTGATGAGATTCTTCAACTCATCCACCTGCATGCCGAGACTGCCCGTGGCTGCATACCCAGCCTTCGGAGCAAAAAAACCAAGCGTGCTGTATCCCCAGTAGTTGAGGAGCAGTTCCCCGGTTTCGGGGTGCAGGCGGTTGTTCTCCCACTCATCGAACTCGTAAATTGGGAGCAATTCGATACAGTTGATGCCGAGCGACTTCAGATACGGGATCTTTTCGCGAAGACCCGCGAACGTTCCCGGGGCCGAGACTTTCGAGGATGGATGCGCCGTGAAACCGCGAACATGCGCCTCGTAGATGATCAGATCCTTCGTCGCAATCTCGAGGGGCCTGTCCCCCTCCCAGTCGAAGTCGTCGAACGAAAGGCGGGCGCGATGTTGATAGAGGTCGCTCCAGTCGGGCTTGGCGCGCCAAACATCGCGGCCTCCGATCACCTTGGCGTACGGATCGCACAGTATTTTCGCTTTATCAAAGCGCTGTCCGGCCTCAGGATTCCAGGGTCCGGAGAGGCGATACCCATATTCCAGGTTCTCGTAATCCAGGTCGAACACAATCATGGAGTAGACATCGCCGATGCGGAATTCCCGGGGAAACTCAATCTCAACGAAAGGCTCGGCTTCGCGCTTGTGGAACAGTACCAAAGTGCAGGAATCGGCGGCGCTGGAGAAGATGGAAAAATTCACCCCGTTGGGAACGATAGTGGCACCGAAAGGAAGCGGTCGGCCACGCCGGAAGCGGATGCCGCCCACTTCGTGAGTCGGGTAAAAATCGATGCGTTCGTCCATTGTACTTATGAGATCGTGCTCACCCTTTTTCTCACGCTCATGAAAGCGCAAGCACTGCCTCAGCCTCCGAATTCACCAGAGTGAAGAAGTTCAGGAATCCCGTGTGGGACATTACCATCCGGATATCTTCGGAGACTCCAAGCAGCACGAGCTTGCCTTTTCTCCCCGTCAGATCACGATACAGCAGCAGCAACAGGCGCAAGCCGGCACTGGACAGATAATCGACACGGACAAGGTCGAGGATCAGCTTTGAGTTCGCAGCCAAAAAGGGTTGCAACCGCTCCCGCACTTCGGGAGCGGTCTTGCCGTCAAGACTCCCTTCCAGCCGCGCCGTGCCAATGCCGTTTGCCTCCGATGTTTGGAGGTTCATAAATCACCTCAATTACCGTTGAGCCATTGGGTCGGCGAGATCTTCACCTTCACCGTCTGACGCTTTTCGGAAGCCGGCAGTCTCACAGCCAGAGCACTGGCGTCGAAGTCGTCATAAGGCTCTCCATCGATCCAGCACGCTTCGATGTGAATGCTGCCTTTGGGCAGGATGTCGGGTGAGACGCGCAAAATGTTATCTGGGAATCCACCCGGATAGGGTTTGAAATAGAGCATCATCGGTTGACGCGTAATAAGCAGGTTGGTGTAGACCGCGGAAAGGAAGCACAACTCCATGGAGTGATAGGAACTCATGGAATGGCTGCCCTTGAAGCGCTCGGTGCCGAGCAGGTAGGGCAGGCCGCCCCTTCTCGAGCCCGAAGAGTTCGCTTTCCAGCGATCACTCAAACGGACTGGGCGACTCGACAAGTTGAAAAGAGGGCCGGAATGTTTGTAATCGCGTCCGCAGCTTTAATCGCACTCGCCGCGCTGGGAGCTTTACTCTGCGCGGTGCGCTTCGGATGGCTTGCCAAAATGCAGAGTGGTTTTCTTATCACTCTGATTTTGGCAGTCGCTGGGAGTGCGCTCGGCTCGGCCTTCCTGGTGGGTGTCTGGGCACAAGTGACCAGTCGACGGATCTTATTCCAGCAGGCCGAGAGCAGCTTGGCGAGTGTTGGCGACGTTGCAGAGGCAGAATTCCATGATGTGGTGACTCTCGCCTTCGGCGATCTTAACCAGGTCGCCAGCACGCTAACGGCGCAGTTCCCAGGCGGCAAGCCGGAGAAGCTGGCCCGCTATCTGGACATGGTCAGGAGAACTAACGACCGATTTCTCGGAATGGATATAATCGACGCCCATGGCAAAATTCTTGCCAGCAGCAGCGGGGAGAGGGCAACCGGCGGGCCTCGGCCAAAGGATGCGGAAGCGGATCCCCACCTGCCCGGGCGCAGGCCGCTGAGTAGCGTTGGACTGGAGCATGTGCTCGAAGGCAAGGAATTCGTTTCCAATACATACTTCTCGTTCTTTTTCAAAAAGCGTGTCCTTGATCTGGCGACTCCGATTCGAGACGACAAGGATGTCGTTATCGCCGTACTCAGATGCCAGTATGACTTACAGGGGGATTTCCAAGACCTTTTTCACTCGGTAAAATTCCAGCGAACCGGCTACGCGGCGCTGGTCAGCAGTGACGGACGAATCGTCGCCCACCCCGACGCCAATCGCCTGGACGCCGATGTCTCTTCCTACCCGGCAGTTCAGCGCGGGCTACGTGGCGAGACGGGCTGGGTCGAAGCCCGTAACGAATCCGGCCTCGAGAGGCTTTTCGTGTATCGTCCTCTCAAGTCCCCTGCCACGATCGACCCGAAATTCTGGGTGCTGTTGATAGAAATCGACATGAACGAGATCGTGCAGGCGATTTCTCAGGCGCGTCGGCAGTTCCTGCCAGGCACTGCCGTGCTGGCGATTCTAGGTGTTTTGTCAGCCTATTTCATTGCGCTGTCGATCAAGCGCCCCATCCAATCGGTGAATGAGTTTGCGCAAAAGGTGCAGGCCGGCCAACTTTCAGACCGCATCGTCGTCCGCGGAAAGGATGAGATCGGACGTTTGGGCACTGCGCTGAACGAAATGGCTGGCGGTCTGCAAGAGCGCGACAGGCTCAATGCAGAGTGGATCTCCTCCCAGAAGGTCCTGCAACTGGCGGCAGCCATCCAGATGGGCTTGCTGCCGAAGACATTCCCTGCCTTTCCCGACGCGCTGGAAGTGGACATTTTCGCGACGATGAAGCCGGCGCTTGAGGTAGGCGGCGATCTTTACGACTTCTTCCGGTTGGACGACAACCGGATCTGTTTCCTGATCGGAGATGTCTCCGATAAAGGAATACCGGCTGCCTTGTTTATGGCGATGGTCCTGACGGCCGTCAGGATTACCGCTACGGATCACGGCGACTCCATTGCTCGGATCCTTCGGACGCTCAACCGGTTTCTGTTCCAGCATAACGAATCACAGATGTTCGTGACGATGTTTGCGTGCATCCTCGACCTACGCACCGGTGCTATTGAGTACAGTGACGGCGGACACGAACCTCCTTTTATCGTGCGCCACAACGGCGGAGTAGAAATGCTTAAGAAAGAGGGAGGCGTCGCCTTGGGCTTTATGCCGGACTACGAGTTCCGCAGCGGAACCATCCAGCTTGACCCTGGCGATACGCTGCTGCTTTATACCGACGGCGTAAATGAGGCCATGAACGCAAGCCGGCAGTTGTTCAAGGTATCCGCCATCGAGGAGACGCTCCGCTCCTTTTCCAATGGCGTAGCCGCTGAAATGGTCGCTGGAACCATGATCAGGAAAGTTGAGGAGTTCGCGGGCGGCGCCCCTCAGAGCGACGATATCACGGTCTTGGTTGTTCGATATTGCGGTCGGAACGGTTCTGCTGGTCCGGTGCGATGGACAGCCCCGGCTTAGCAAACTTACTTCTTCTTATCTGCCAGGCTCTCTAGTACTTAATGACGGAAATCGCCGTCATAACGGGGTGCTGTGGAGGGGCGGGGCTTCAGCCCCGCCGTCTTCGCGAGCGTGACGGGTTGGGCCTTTAGGCCCTGAAGCCACGTGGCCTCAGGGGCTAAAGCCCCGATGATAAGCGGTTTTTCCATGGCGGGGCTAAAGCCCCGCCCTTCCTAGGATTCCGCAATATGACGCGGACTTTTGTCAGCAGGTACTAGAATCGGAATAGAAGTTTCGCCCCTAATTCCTCTCGCTCCAGGGCGAGGAAAACCTCGACATCGGGAATAAGTTCAAACCGCACTCCGTAGCCGTCGAGGGTCTTCAGGTAATGCATCGTTGAATAGGAGGCAAAAAACGTCGGGGTCTCCGACGTGACCTTTCCAGGCACGAAAACACAGACCCAGACTTCGCAAAGCGGCCTTGCCTCAGCGCCGCCCTCAGCTTGCACGCCAGCGTAGCAAGTGTTAACCTTCAAATTCGAGGGAGAAGACAGGAATGAGTCGTGTCTACCAAGTGGACGCCCATTGGGATTCGGAGGCAGGGGTTTGGGTTGCCGGGAGCGAGGATATTCCCGGCTTCGTGGCTGAGGCTGAATCCATGAATGCTTTGGTGGAGAAGGTCCGGGTTTTGGTGCTGGAGCTTTTTGAGTTAAACGGCGGACTAGAACCGGGGCAGAAGGGTACAGTCCGATCACAAGGCGGCGTTTGCCGGTAGACCACAAGATTGTGTCCCGCCATACTGCCAACGAAGTTCTGAAGCAGGCCGGTATTCCGAAGCAGTTCTGAGTTCTCACCTGGGTAGACAGGCCCATTCTTGAGCACGTGTTCCGAGACCCGGGCGAGAGAGATTGTGAACGGCACCAAGCCGTCGCGCTCGCCAATTGAACATCAGGAGCGATACCGGTGGCAAACCTAGCGCCTATCGATGCTTCCCGCACGGCGGTTCTCAGCATGGACTTGCAAACCGCCATCGTTTCGATTTACACGAAGGACCAACCCGACCTGGTCACTCGCGCCTCCGGCGTCCTCAAGAAGGCCCGCGAGCGCAGGTTAAGCGTGTTTCACGTGCAAGTCGGCTTTCGTCCCGGCTTGCCGGAAATCAGCGCGCGCAATTTGCTGTTCAGCAGCATCAAGAATTCGGTCCAGCATCAGCAGATATTCCAGGGACCCGGCGGCGCGATTCATCCCGCGGTGGCGCCCGAAGGCGAGGATATCGTCATAACCAAGCACCGGATCAGCGCCTTTACCGGCACCGACCTCGACATGGTTTTGCGGGCGAAAGAGATTGAGACCCTGATCTTATTCGGGATCGCCACCAGCGGAGTGGTTCTCGCCACACTGCTCGATGCTGTTGACGCGGACTATCGCTTGATCGTGGTGAAAGACTGCTGCACGGACGCTGATCCGGAAGTGCACCGCTGTCTGGCGGATAAAGTCTTCCCCCGCCTGGCGAGTGTCGTGACTGCGGGGGAGGTAATCGATGCGATGGGATAATTACGGCCGGAATATCACTTCGTTAGGTCCCGAAGGCAGGCTGAATTTTCCGCCTCGCTCCTGGTTCAGTTTGAGAGTCGCGGGAATGTCCAAATCGGCAATCGCAACTTTTCTCCTCCAGGAACCGGTGCTCCAATAGTCCGCTTGCGCGTAAATGATCCGGCCTATGATCGTGTACTTCTCGATTTCTTCCTGGTGCCCATCGCGGAATACCAGCACCGCAGGCGGGAGCTTGGGAGCAGGCGGGGCTGCGGCATTCGGCCGGACCATCGCGGAGGATGGATTCGGAGCTAGCGCCGCGCCAGCCACTGTTGAACGTGTGGAGGCCGGCTGCTGGCCATACTCGCCAATCCGCACCCACTGGTCGCCTTGGCGCTCGAGGACCACGGACTCGACGGGCCTGGCCGGAGCTGAAAACGTCTCGGAGTGAGTAGCAGCCAGCCAGGGCGGAGGCGCCTGGGCCGCCGTTGGCTCGTTGCCGATACCATTGCCGTAGTCGTAGCCGTAATCGTAATCGTAGTCGGAGTAGAATGGAAGGGAATAGTAGTCCCAAAGGGGATAGTAACCGTATCCGGGGAAGAAAAAGCCGCCTCTGCCGTAAGACCCGCGCCCGCCCCGCGCGCCGAAACCGGCTCGCCCTCCACCCCTGTACGGCGCCGAGGCTCGAGGAGCGGCAGCGCCGGCGAAATGCCCGCCTCGCGTCTGCGCGACTGCGGGAGACTGGCAGAGCATCGCCAGCAGTATGGCGAGGATTAAAGTAGCTGTGAGGCGGCAATTCATGGGCAGATTCCGTGAAGGCGGTTCCAGGCTGAGAACACGCTAACGATAGCACCTCTCCAAGCCTGAGGCAAGTGTTTTTGCGCGCGTGGTAATATCGTGGTGACGTGTTCAAGTTGTATCGGGAGGATCGGCAATGCGTTTCACACACGTTCGTTTTCTTGGCTGGAGTTCATGCCTGGCCGGCGCCTTTCTGGCTTTCCAGATGGCCGGATTTGCCCAGGCGGACAACCAGGCGTGGAAAGCGGAGGGCATCATCAATACCTCCGCGAGCCCCAAGGCGAAGTTACACTCCGTGCCCATTCGCGCCGTGACCATGGGCAGCGGAATCTGGGCGGACCGGATGCGGACGAATGTGGAAGATAGCATTCCCACCTTGCTGGCGCTTCTCGAAGAGCACGGTGTGGTGGACAACTTTCTGCGCCTTTCGGGCCAAAAGCATGTAAGCCGCCGGGGACCGGTTTACACCGACTCCGATATCTACAAGTGGATGGAAGCGGCCGCCTTCGTTCTCGAATCGGGCGACCGGCCGCAACTGCGCCAGACGCTCGACAAGCTCATTGACGAGGTGCTGGCAGCCCAGGAACCGTCGGGGTACCTGAACACCTACTACGTGGGTGACCACGCCAAGCTGCGCTTTTCGGAGATGTATCGCAGCCATGAGTTGTACTGCCTCGGTCATCTTCTCCAGGCCGCCATCGCCTACTACCGCGCCACAGGGGACCGGAAGCTGCTGGACGGCGGAATCAAGTATGTTGACTATGTTATGAAAACGCTGGGGCCTGAGAAGAAACCGGCCCTCACCGGACACCCGGAATTTGAAATGGCGCTGGTGGAGCTTTACCGCACCACCGGCGACAAGCGCTACCTGGATTTCGTCAACTACCTTTTCACCGGAGAGCGGATGCGCTTGCAGCTCACCGAGGAACAGGTGACGTACCTGTTCAGCGGCATACCCTTTGTTTCACGCACCCAGATCGAAGGCCATGCGGTGCGTTCCCTTTACGCGTGCAGCGGGGCGACGGATTACTACCTCGAGACGGGCGACCCGGACTACGGCGAGACCCTCGACCGGCTATGGAAAGACCTGGTGGAGCGGAAAATGTACATTACCGGCGGCGTTGGATCGTACGCGCAGGGAGAATCGGTGGGCATGGCCTACGACCTGCCCAATGAGCGCGCCTACGCGGAAAGCTGCGCGGCCATTGCCAACCTGATGTGGAATTGGCGCATGCTGGCGGCGAAGGCAACCGCCCCCTATGCCGACGTCATGGAAGAGGCGCTTTATAACGGGATCAATTCCGGCATGTCGCTTTCCGGAACGCTCTACTGCTATCGCAATCCGCTCGAGTCACGAGGCAACGAAGACCCTCGCCAACCCTGGTACGACACCACCTGCTGCCCTCCGAATCTGGAGCGGACCTTTGCGTCTCTTCCCGGGTACCTTTACGCAACTAGCCCGGCCGGAGTGTACGTCAATCTCTACCACGCCTCGACACTGGATTGGCACCTCGAGGACGGCACCGGACTTAAAGTTGTCCAGCGCACCAAGTACCCTTGGGACGGCGACATTACGCTCAAAGTCAGCCCGGCCAAGGCGGCAACCTTCACGCTCTATTTGCGGATTCCGGGCTGGTCGAGCCGAGCCGCGGTCACGGTGGACGGCAAGCCCGCCGCCGGGAAGCCGAAAGCGGGTGAGTACTTCGCCATTCATCGCGATTGGCAGGGCGAGAGTACCGTCCACCTGCAGTTGGACATGACCCCGCGCCTGGTCGAGGCCAATCCCCGCGTGGCGGAAGATTACGGAAAAGTCGCTGTCCAGCGCGGTCCCTTGGTGTATTGCCTGGAGCAGGTGGATCAGGAGGACAAAGCCTCAGTCCTAGATGAGGCTTTGGCGGCAAGCTCCGGTCCGAACGAAGGATTCAAGGCGCAGTTTCGCCCCGACATCCTGGGCGGAATCGTGATGCTCGAGCATAAAGGCGTGGCCGGCGCCAAGCCGTATTCCGAGGAGCCGCTCTACCGCACTTTGGAAAGCACGCCGAAAAGCGAAACCCAAGAAGTTAACCTGACTTTCGTCCCTTATTATGCCTGGGGTAATCGGCTGCAGGGAGCTATGGTGGTTTGGATTCCCTACTCCGGGACCGGCAAAGTTAGTGCCACGCGACGAGTGGCCGCAGGAGCCCAGTAATTCGGCGCGGCTGTAGGGGTAGGGCTTGCCCTACCCTCGTCGCGATCAACGGAAATGCGGGGACGGCAAGCCGTCCCCCAACGAGTTTTCTCGGCATGGACGGGAGGGGCGACGACCAATCTGCGCAGGTCGGCTGCTGAGCCCCAAAGGGGCGCTCTAACGAAGCCCAGGCCAACGGCCTATAGCCGTTAACCTAAGATCGCCACGACCAACGGAGCCCGTCAGCCGACGGGCGGCAGAATGTGGCCCATGGCGAGAGCCATGGGATAAAACACAAGCGTCGTGAGCAAGCCCCATGGGGGCGACAGAAATATTGGACGGAGCGCAGCAAGCCTGCCGCCCGCTGTCGCGGGCTTGATCGTTAACCAACACCGGCCATCCCACGGCTTTCGCCGTGGGCCACTATCTTTCGGCCCTCCGGGCCTGCGGGAGTAGCAGCGAGAAGCATTTCGCAGACGGCGGCAGACTTAGGTTAACACCTATGGGCCGTTGGCCTGGGCTGTGATGGATCGCCCCTCTGGGGCTTAAGACAGACGCAGATGCGAGCTTTGTGCCTCCGCGTGGCTGAGAACGGCTATACCGCCGACGAGGGCGATGAAAATCTAGAAACTCCCGACCGCAGAGCTTCGCTCTGCGCCAGCCAGGAGGCTGACCGTCGTATCTTAACTGTTAACTTTCGACTGTTGACTATTAACTGCTTTTAGAACGCCAGATAAACCGGATTCTCGAGAATCTGTTTGAGTGTCTGGAGAAACTTCGCGCCCGTGGCCCCATCGACCACACGATGATCGCAGGAGAGCGTCATGCGGCAGCGGAGACCCACCTGGATCTGGCCCTTCACTACTACGGGCTTCTCAGCAACCTCGCCCACGGCCAGGATGGCGCCTTCGGGCGGGTTGATTACCGCGGAAAACTCTTCGATCCCCATCATGCCGAGGTTCGACACGGAAAACGTTGCGCCCACGTACTCGTCCGGATTCAGCTTGCGGTTGCGCGCCCGGGCCACGAGGTCCTTCGCTTCACGCGCGATCTCCTGAAGGTTCTTGCTCTCGCAATTACGTATGACCGGCGTGATCAGCCCGCCCTCGTCGACCGCCACCGCAATGCCGAGATGAATGCGCCGGTGGTAGCGGATCGCTTCGCCCTGGAAGGACGCATTCACGTGCGGATGCAACTGGAGCGCCGCCGCACAGGCTTTGAGGATCAGATCGTTATACGAAAAGCTCAGCTCCGGGTTCAGGACCTTTGCCGATTCGCGCAACTCCTTGGCGCGGCCCATGTCGACTTCAATCGTCAGGTAGAAATGCGGTACCGGCGCCTTGCTTTGCACCAGGCGAGTGGCGATGATCTTGCGCATCGAGCTCAAGGGCTCGTCGTAGAACTCCGGGCCGGTCGGGACAGCCGCCGGACGCCTGGGAAGTTCAGGCGCGGATACAGGTACTTGTGTAGCCACCGGCTTGGCGTCCGCAGGACGTGCCGTTCGCGCCGCCCCAGCGGACAACATCCGAGCGCGCTCCACGTCCTGGCGCACAATCCTCCCCGCCGGGCCCGAGCCCGTGATGCGATCGAGGTCCAGGCCCATTTCCTGGGCCATTCTTCGCGCCAGCGGCGATGCCAGAACCCGCCCGCCGTTTTCCGGTTGGCTAGCAGAGGCTACGGCGCCGCCCATAGGCGCGTGCACTGAAGCCGCAGTCGGGAGAGCCGGAGTGGCATGTGCCGGGGCTGCGCCGGTCGGGCTCGGCGCTAGGGCCGGCGCCGGCGAACCGATGGCCGGGGGATGCGAGGACGCAGCCGGCGCAGGCGCGGGGGCCGCGGCGCCATCTCCTTTGAGCAGCGCGGAAATATCCTCATCGGGCTTGCCGATGAGCGCCAGCAACTCGCCCACGGGAACGACTTTCCCGGACTCAACGAGAATCTTGCGCAGCACACCTCCGCCCATTGCTTCCACTTCCATGTCGACCTTATCAGTCTCTATCTCGACCACCGCGTCGCCGGCCGAGATCTGGTCCCCCTCCTTCTTGACCCATTTCAGGACTTTACCCTCTGTCATCGTATCGCTGCCTTTCGGCATGAGTACCTTGACCATGGTTAATCCCCATTCGCGGCTTCAGCCTGGTCGTCTCGTGAGTCAGAAGTTCGTTGAAGAATTCAGCCCGCGCAGCGGGCGGCAGTCTGTAGCCCACGGCGTGAGCCGTGGGTCGCGAGAGCCCACCCTTGCCCCCATCCCCTCTCCCGCCCAGGCGGGAGAGGGGTGCCGAGGGCGGGGTGAGGGCCATCTAACCCAGGGCTTACGCCCTGGGCTACTCTCTACCGCCCCTGGCGGGGCTCCGAAAGACCGGCACGCACAGGAAGAACTTTGTTAACGGACTTCTGACTCGGGACGCTAGAGCTTGGCCTCATTCGGACAGCGCGCCGCCTGCCTACGTCCGGTAAAGCACTTTGTTCACCGCGTCCATTACTTTCTGTTTGTCTGGAAAGGCCAAGTGCTCGAGGTTCTTCGCATAGGGCGTGGGCACGTCGGCGCCGGTTACCCTTAAAATGGGCGCGTCGAGATAATCGAAAGCGCGCGACTGGATCGTGTCCACGATCTGAGCCCCTACCCCGCAGAACGGCCAGCCCTCTTCCACAATAACTGCCCGGTTCGTCTTCTTCACCGATTCCACCAGGGTCTCGGTGTCGAGCGGGCGAAGCGTTCTCGGGTCGATCACTTCTGCCTCAATGCCCTCTTTCGCCAACTCGGCGGCGGCATCGAGCGCCACGAACACCATCTTGGAGTGCGCGATCAACGTGACGTCTTTGCCCGGACGCTTGACGTCGGCAATTCCCAACGGGACCAGATGCTCGCCGTCGGGGACTTCCCCACGCGTGCCGTAAAGCACTTCAGACTCGATAAAGACGACAGGGTTGTCGTCACGAATCGCCGTCTTGAGCAGTCCCTTGGCATCCGCGGGCGTCGAGGGCATAACCACTTTCAACCCGGGCACGTAGCAGAACCACGACTCGAGCGATTGCGAATGCTGTGCGGCAAGCTGGTGCGCTGACCCGCCGGGCCCGCGAAGCACCATCGGAACGGGGAATTGCCCGCCCGACATGTAAAGCATTTTGGCCGCGCTGTTGACGATCTGGTCAAGAGCCAGGATCGCAAAGTTGAAGGTCATCATCTCCACGATCGGCCGCAGGCCCGCCATCGCGGCCCCTACACCCAGGCCCGTGAAACCCAACTCCGTGATGGGTGTGTCCAGGACTCGCATGGGCCCGAATTCCTCCAGCATGCCTTTGCTGACCTTATACGCCCCGTTGTAAAAGCCGACCTCTTCTCCCATCAGAACGATCGTCTCATCACGCCGCATCTCTTCACTCATGGCCTGATTCAACGCTTCGCGGTAGGTCAAAATCGACATGGAATCTCCTCGATCTTCAGCTATCAGCCGTCAACTGACAGCCCTTACCCCACGTAAATGTCCGTATACAATTCCTGCGGCTCCGGCTCAGGACTGCGTTCCGCGAAGGCTACGGATTCCTCGACAATATCGCGGACTTTCTGGTCCAGCTCTTCCAAAAACTCGGCATTGATAACCCCGATCGTTTCGAGCGCTGCACTCAGATTCTTGATCGGATCGTGACGCCGCTGCGATTCCACTTCCGACTTGGTGCGGTAGTGGCCGTGCGCGGGATCGGACATCGAATGGCCCATGAAGCGGTAAGTGCGGGCTTCGATAAGCGTGGGAGCGCTCTCCTTTCGGGCTCGGTCCACGGCTTCCTTGAGAGACTCGCGCACTGCCAGAACGTCCATCCCGTCTACCCAGGTGCGCGCCATGTTATACGCGCAGGCCTTCTGCGACAGGTCATAGAGGGACGAGGCGCGCTCGATCGGAGTCCCCATTCCAAAGCGGTTGTTCTCGCAGATGAACACCACAGGCAACTTCCAGAGCGCCGCCAAGTTCAGCGATTCGTGGAACGATCCGATGTTGACCGCCGCCTCGCCAAAAAAGCCCAGCGTGACGCGCGATTGTTTGAGGTACTTGGAGGCAAAAGCCGCGCCCGCAGCCAGGGGAATCTGGCCACCCACAATGGCATGGCCACCCAGGAAACTGCGCCTCTTGTCAAACAGGTGCATCGAGCCGCCTTTTCCCTTCGAGACGCCGCTCTGCTTCCCGTATAACTCCGCCATCACCTCGCCGGGATCCATCCCCCGCACCAAGGCGTGCCCGTGCTCGCGGTAGGAGGTCAGGACGTAATCGTCAGGCTCGAGGGTCGAAAGAGCTCCCACAGCCACAGCTTCCTGGCCGATGTACAGGTGGCAGAAGCCCCCGATCTTGCCCAGCGTGTAGAGTTCCGCCGCCTTCTCTTCGAATCGGCGAATCAGGAGCATCTGCTCGAGTAGGGTCTTTAAGAGCGCAGGGTCTTCGCGTTGGGCGCGCTCTTCGAGCGTATGGGCCGGCGGATGGTCCGGTCCAGCGAAAAGCTCGGCAAGGTTCGTCACGTTCGATCCAACGTCCGCAGGTTCCATCCAAATCCTCCCACTGTGCCCTACACTTCCCCTGCCACCGTAGAACTGTAACAGACTGTGGCAAAAGGCAGAAGCGCGGGACCCACTGACAATTGCACGCCCTCTTCTTTATCTTAACTGGAATTTCAAATAATAAGAAGAGCCTTTGAAAGACCCCAATCCGTCGATAACCGCCCCGCCGTAGGGGGACGGCTTGCCGTCCCCGCATTTCTGCTGGCCCCGACGGGGGTAGGGCAAGCCCTACCCCTACACCGCCCGGGTCCAGCCAAGTGCGTCGTGGAGGCGCAAGGCGCAAGGCCATGGGCCCCACCATCCACGAGTTCCGCCGTCGACGGATTGGGGAAGGACGCGATGTTTGAACCCGAAAAGTGAAGGGAGGTAGTTTTCCCTAAAGTCCGGGCGAGAAATGCCGATATAGCCGATGGAAGGGGATGCCTGACTGCACGACAGGGCGGCTTCCGGGTACGCAAGGGGTGGACGGCAGTGATCGGCAGCCCAGGCCAGAGCGAGAATGTCCCTCTGGATTCGCCCCGGTACTTAAGTACTGTTTCATCAGTCGATAGCCTTATTGACTAATTTTGACGAGAAGTGTACGTTGTTATATCTCGAAGGTAGTGTACAAAGATCCAATCTAAAAACAGTTGAAGGAGTTCATCACGATGCGATTCCGTGCAAGGAGTCAAGCAGGTGTGTGGCGAGTACTGTCTCGTGCGGCAACTTTGCTGTTTGTCACGGCCAGTATTGCGCAGGGACAATCTATGATGACGCGGCATACGCGTCTGGAAGTGGCTAGCGGTCAGGCGAAGTTCGTGAGCCGGTTACCGGGCACGCAGATTCTGCGCCTCGACATTGTTTTACCGTTGCGCGATCAAGCTGGGCTGGAGAGCTTGTTGAAAGAGGTTTACGATCCCAGCAGCCCCATCTACAGGCACTTCCTTACGGTGCAGGAATTCACCGAGCGGTTTGGCCCTACCCAGGAGGATTACGATGCCCTGGTTGCTTTTGCCAAAGGTCGCGGCTTCGAGGTGGTGGGCGGCAGCCGCGATGGCCTGGACCTGCAGGTTGAAGGCTCAGTGACGGTCATTGAGTCGGCTTTTAATGTGTCCATGGGGGTCTATCAGCACCCCACAGAAGACCGCAATTTTTATGCTGCGGATCGTGAGCCCAGCGTGCCTCTTGGGTTTCCGCTGTGGCATATCTCAGGTCTGGACAACTTCTCGATTCCGCACCCCGCTCTTGTGCATAGAGAACCGGGCGCGAAGCCCGCAGCAACTACCGGCTCCGGACCCTCTGCCTCTTTTCTAGGCAGCGACATGCGGGGGGCATACTACGGGGGATCACTCACCGGTACCGGACAAAACATCGGGCTGCTGGAGTACTACGGATTCGATATCACCGACCTAAACACCTACTACACAAACGCGAAACAAACAAACCTGAGTTCGCATGTCGTCGGGATCTCCACGGATGGAACCAGCTTGAGCTGCGTTTATCCGAGTTGCGACGACACTGAACAGATCATCGACATGACTCAGGCGCTGGGTATGGCCCCCGGCATAACCAATCTGTATGTGTACGTGGGGTCTTCCGATACGGCCATTCTCAGTTCTATGACGACGCATACTCCGTTGCCCGCACAACTGAGCTGTTCGTGGGGCTGGGGCCCGGCGGATCCCAGCACAGACGATCCGTTCTACGAGAAGATGGCCGCACAAGGACAGAACTTCTTTGTGGCGGCGGGCGACAGTAGTAAGTGGACGACGAGCACCGGTGCCTACCCCGCTGACGACGATAATATCGTATCTGTCGGCGGCACGGATTTGACCACCGCTAGCGCGGGCGGCGCTTGGGCCTCTGAAACTGCCTGGTCCGACAGCGGCGGCGGGATTTCTCCAGACCACATTGGTATTCCGTCCTGGCAGAAGCTCTCCGGAGTTATCACCTCGAGCGACGGGGGATCCACCACTTACCGGAATGGCCCGGACGTCGCAGCGAACGCCAACTTTACCTACTACGTCTGTGCTGACCAGACCACGTGTACGGCAAACGAATATGGCGGAACTAGCTTTGCGGCGCCCGTCTGGGCCGGCTACCTGGCACTGGTTAATCAACAAGCGCTTCTCAATGGCAATACAGTGCTCGGATTCATCAACCTACTGATCTACCCCATAGGCACAAGCTCAAGCTACGACACTGATTTCCACGACATCACCAGCGGCAGCAACGGTTTTTCGGCGGTCACGGGGTACGATTTGGTGACGGGCTGGGGCAGTCCGAAAGGGTCCGCCCTGATCAGCGCTCTTGCCGGAACGTCGGCGGCTCCTGGCTTCACCGTTTCTGCCTCACCCGGCTCCGTATCCGTCGTGCAAGGCAACAGCGGCTCATCGACGATCACGACCAGCGTCTTCGGCGGGCTTAGCTCGGCCATTACCTTAGGCGCCTCTGGCCAGCCCAGCACTGTGAACGTGAGCTTCAATCCCAGTTCGATCGCGGCTCCGGGTTCGGGAACGTCGACGATGACCATAGCCGTGGGCTCACCTACCGCCACGGGTACTTATTCGATCACGGTCACAGGCAGCGCCACTGGCCCGAACGGTACCATCACACAAACCACCACCGTATCTCTGACGGTGACGGCCGCAGGTGGCAGTGCTAACTTCAGCCTCAGTGCGTCACCCACCGCGGTTTCCGTAGCCTGGGGCAGTTCCGGCACCAGCACCATCACGGCCACACCCACGGGCGGGTTCAACTCAGCGATTTCCTTGTCAGCATCAGGCGTGCCCGCCGGTGTGACAGTGACCTTCAATCCCGCCAGCATCAGTTCGGGCTCCGGGAAATCCACGATGACGATGAAGGTGTCCTTCGGCACCCGCACCGGGTCTCACACCATCACCATAACCGGCACGGGCGGGGGCGTAACTCATACTACGACGGTGACTCTTACCATCAAGGTCTAGTGACTGATGACGGCGGAGCACCTGCCTTCGCAAAACTGTTTCACAAAAGGCCCGGCGCAGTTGGTCCGGGCCTTTTGTGTCAATGGTCGGCTATTCGTAGCGAAGAGCTTGCACGGGATCCAGCTTGGCGGCTCGCGCGGCGGGATAGAGTCCGGAAATCATGCTGATCGCGATGGCGAAGGCAATGGCTCCGCCCACCAGCCACCACGGAACCGCCCATAAGTTCTCCGGAGGCAAGTTCTGGCGGCGGAGATAGAAATTCGTGCCGACGTTGATGACGCGGCCGATCACCCAGCCTAGGCCCACACCCAACGCACCACCGGCCAAACCCATCACGGCGGCCTCGGCAAGGAAAAGCTTCTTCACATCCCCGTCACTGGCCCCGATGGCCTTCATAATTCCAATCTCACGCCGGCGCTCGAGGATGGCCATCACCAGGGTGTTAACGATCCCCAGCGCGGCCACCGCCAGAGCGAGGCTGCCGAAGATGCCAAGAAAGAGGTCGAGCACGGCGAAAAAGCGCCGCAGGCCGCGCGTGGCGTCGAGAATGGAGAAGGTATTGAAGCCCATTTTGCGGATGGCATCCTGCACCGACTCGATTTGGCTCGGATTTCTTACGCGAACGCTGAGGCTGGGATAAGCCGGCGAATTCGAAAAGTCCATTTCGCCGCCGCGCAGGCCAGTGGGCAGCATGACGTGCAGGTTCTCGAGCATCTGGAGCGGAACGAAAACCCGCGCGCCACCGATGCCGCGCATGCCCTCGGGATCCTGATCGGTGATCCCCACGATGTGCAGCTTCTTTTCGCGCTCGAAGACCGAAAACGTCCCGCTGTTGGGGCTCGCGCCGGGCGGGGACTGAGGGTTAGAGGAAGCCTGTGGTTGGGCAGGCGCCACCGCTCCTGAGCGCTCTGCGTAGCGCAGCGTCAGTTCCTTCCCAATCAACGACTGCGTCTGGCCATTCAGCTTCGAGCCTGCTTCGTCAAACCTGGGGCGGACGCCCAGGAGTTCATCCGCGAACTGGATTTGCAGGATCGCTTCGTCGGCCGTATCCGAGGAGAAGAACTTGCCTTGCATGCCCTCAAATGCGTCCTTGTCACGCGCGGAGGGCGGCAGGCCGGCCACCATGGTAAGATGCGATTTCCCCTCGTAGGCGATTTCGCTGACGAAGCGCAGGTCCGGCACCGCCTCCAAAACGTTGGGCAGGTGCGCCACCGCGATTCGAGCTTGTTCGTCAAGAGGCCGGCTCTCCGCGGGAGGCATCTGCTCACGATTGGCGGCCCGGCCAAAACCCCGCAGGCTGCGGCCCGAGGTGACGACGATCGTATCAAAAAGACCGGACCTCGCAAGGCGGCGGTCGGCCAACTGCTGCAGTCCGATTCCCAGCGAGAGCATTGCCACGAGCGAAGCTACACCCACGCCGATGCCAAGCGTGGTGAGCGAATTACGAAGCGAGGATTCGCGAAGGTTGCGCGCCGCCAAGTCCACCAAGTCGTTTGCCTTCAATGCTAAGCTCCTTCAGTGAGGAACGGCTCCCCTCCTCTTTTGAGGAGGGGTTGGGGGTGGTGGCTTCGGATTTCAGAAGCCAGCCAACCACCCCTAGTGTCGCGTAACGGAAGTTCGTTCGTGAAATCAGCCCGCGGAGCGGGCCCAAGCAAGTAGCCCACGGCGTGAGCCGTGGGACTGGATGCGACGTTAATACGCAGAGCCCCGGATGGGGCGACAGACATCCTGCGGGAGCTTCTGCCGCCCCTCCGGGGCTAAGATAACCCACGGTTGCTCCTCGCTCCCACGGCTTACGCCGTGGGCTACTTGCTGTCGCCGCTCCGCGGCTGTCGTAGCCCTCGCACACTAGCCCCTCCTTCGCGAGGAGGGGAACTAACTCAATCGGCAGAGCGGTTGGTCTGGTCGTCAACCACCTTGCCATCGGCCAAAAAGATCAGGCGCTGGGCGTAGCGCTCCGCCAGCGTGCGCTCGTGAGTGACCATAACCAGGGTCATTCCGAGCTGTTGATTGCACTCCTTCAGCAACTCCAGGATCCCGCTTCCCGTGCGACTGTCGAGGTTGCCTGTAGGTTCGTCGGCCAAAAGCAAGCTGGGTCGGTTAGCGAGGGCGCGCGCCAACGCCGCGCGTTGCTGTTCTCCGCCGGAGAGTTGGCTTGGGCGATGCGCCAGGCGCCCACCCAAGCCCACGCGTTCTAAGGCTTCTCGCGCTCGCGCCAACCGTTCTCGGCGTTCTGCTTCTGCAAAGCGCATGGGTAGTTCGACGTTTTCGAGCAACGTCATGGTTCCCACCAGGTTGAATGCTTGGAAGACCATTCCCACGGTGTGCCGCCGGTACCGGGAGAGAGCTTCGCTTGACATCTCGGCCAGGTTTTCTCCGTTCACGATAATTGTGCCGGAGGTCGGCCGGTCGAGCCCCGCTATCAAGTTCAACAAAGACGATTTCCCGGAGCCCGAACTGCCAAGAAGCGCCACGAACTCGCCTCCGCTTACTTCGAGGGAGACTCCGTCCACCGCCCGGATCACCGAGTCACCCATCTGAAAATGCCGGCACACTGCCTGGGTGCGAATAGTGCCGGCGGGCCTGGATTCCTCTATCATTACGATTGATGCTCCTAGCCGAAATTGCGGCAAACCGTTGCGCGTCGGCAGCCACAGGCTCTGCCCTGACGCACCGTCGTCCTGGCTTTCGCGAACGGATTAAAGCAGTATAAAGGGGAACGGTTTCGACCATCAACCGGGAGACTGTGTAGGTGGTGTCCTAATTTCAGCGTAGCGCTGGACTTTGGGCCAGCATTTGCCGACCCTTCGCTCCGCTCAAGGCAGGCTCTAAAGGTCGGCACCACGCCCAAACCAGGACAGTACCGCCGTGTCGCAAATGTGGGGACACCATAAACCCGTATGCTGCGGCAAATGACTCGGATTTATGGCAATACATGTGCTGCCTAATACAGGTGTCGTTGTCTCTTAAAGAGCTTACTAATCTGTTCAAGGCCCTGTCGGATACCACTCGTCTGCGTGTTGTCAACCTTTTGCGCATGCAGAGCTTAAGCGTTGGAGATCTGCAAGCGGTGCTGGGCCTCCCGCAACCAGCGGTTTCTCAGCAACTCGCCATATTGCGGGCCGCGAAGTTAGTTCGCGCCAAGCGGCAAGGGCATAGAATTTGCTACTCACTCTCGCGCGCGCCGTTTCTAAATTACCCATTGGGCAGACTCCTCAGTGAGGTTGCCCCTTTTTTCCCAGAACTGGCGGCGGATGCGCAGAAATTGATTGATTTTAAAAGCGATAGTATTTCCTGCTCCTCGCAGGATGAGGAGCGGACAAGGTCTGGCCAAGTTTGACTCCGTGTTTGACACATTCTCCCCAAGTTGGGAGTAGAGGGAGAGGCAGGCAGTTTCCTCATGCGAATCAAAGCGGTCATTTGCAACTGCAAGGGCTTGGCCCCGACTTTCAAGAATTCGGACATGAATACCCTTCCTTTCGAGATCGAATCCGACCTCGATGTCGATTACGCTGTTGTGCATCCACAACTCTGCGGGATGGGGGGAAACAGGGTTATGGAGGATGCCCTCCGCTCTGCAGAAGACGACCCCGAGACCTTCGTCATCGTAGGCGCGTGCGATGCGGAAGCACAACTTAGACTATTCCAGAAACTCTTCTGCAAGACAGGCTTCACTCAGGACCATTTTCTGCCGGTGGATATTCGAGGCGCGACGAATAGCGAGATTCTGGAACGGCTGGCGGAGAAACTCCGAGAACGTGTCCAGCCCAGAGAAAGGCCCCATTGACCGCCTCGCCCGGGGAACCGGTCCGGTTCCCCTTCATGTTAGGAGAGAATGAGGAGCCGATGCCTGGCCGCCAGAGAAAGCGCTTGCCGTGGTTTCCCACCATCAAATCTGAGGATTGCCTTCTCGACCTCGAGTGCCTCAACTTCTGCCCCGCTGAGGTGTTCGAGTGGGACGCAGCCACGGGCAGACCTGTTGTGGCGCGCCCTTTTGACTGCGTCCCTGGCTGCCGTAGCTGCGTTGAGAACTGCAAGGGAAAGAGCATTTCGCTTCCCGGCAAGAGGGATGTTGCAGCCGCATTAAAACGGATTCGCGCCGAAGATGGACGCACCTCCGTCGTCAAAGGCGTTCGAAACACCCCGCTCGTCGCGACCACGGGGCGGCGCCAAACGACGCCTCAACTGCCTCGTGCCCAGGGAAGTAAAGGCAAATCAAGAAATAATCTTTCCGTCATCACGATTACGGCGCGCCACGACAGGGAGCGGGAGTAGAAGCTCGCCGAGAGATACGCAAGCCCGAAGCAGATTCACTTCAGAGTACGCAGAGTTCACAGCGCGGCCTTTCGGCCGCCCTGTGGTGTATCTTCATTATTGCAACCACGAAAAAGTCCAACATTCCGAAGGAGTCACTGTCATGGGAAAGAGCATTTCGCGCAGGGGTTTTCTCGGGGCAAGCCTCAAGACTGGGGCAGGGGCAGCCATTTTCTTCCCCGCGGCGAGGATTCTCGCCGAGCCAACTGACAGTGCGGCGGGAAGCAGCCAAGGCATCTGCGTGACGCTCTGCAACCATTGGAGCTACACGGGGATTGGCTGGCAGTTGGGCCTCGAGTCGTGCGTGCTGTCGGCGATCGACGCTATGGGAATGGCCGACCGCGCTCCGCACGTGAAGACCTGCCTCGAGATGGACGCCCTCGCTTACAAGCTGATGGCGGAGAAATTCCCGGAAGTCGCCGACAGGCTCAAAAACTACCTTGCGGAAGACAAAGTTGAAATCATCGGGGGCACTTACGGGCAACCCATGGGGACGATGTTCAGCGGCGAATCGAACATCCGCCAGCTTACGTATGGACGGGAAACGATTCGCAAGGCGCTCGACTATGAGGTGGCGACCTTTCTCGACGAGGAAGAGTTCTCACATCCGCAAATCCCCCAGATCGCGCTGGGAGCGGGATACCGCTATGCCAGCCTGGCGCAAGTCGACACCTGGGGCCGCGCGGGCATTCCTTACCTCGAAGTCAACGCCTTCAAGTGGAAAGGCATGGACGGCAGCGAGATTCTGAGTACGCCAAAGAATTCGCTTTTCGGCTATTCACCCGACCTCAAGCAACTCGCCGGTTCGGAGGCTTTCAAGAAACTCCAGTCTCTCGGCAAGCCGCTCATTTTCACCTGGGAGGAGTTTGGCTGGGAGCCGCCGGATGAGCCTGCCTACCTGAAGACTCCCGAGAAATACAGGAAATTTGCGGAGGAATCTCCGGTCGAGTTCGTCACTCTGAAAGATTACCTTGACGAGTACGGAAGGGGCGCCCTGCAATCGGTCTACCTGAACATGGACGCCTGGACTAAGCTGCTGACCTGGGGATTGGGCGGCGACCAACTGCGAGTGATGGACCGCAAAGTGGAGGCGAAGCTACTGGCGGCGGAACGCTTCGATGCCGTCGCCGCCGGCCTGGGCGCGAAGAACCAGACGCGGCCCCTCGAGCAGGCCTGGAAACACCTGCTGACCTCCCAAAGCCACGACGTGGGGCTGTGCGAGTTCTCGCGCTGGCAAGGAGACCGGATGGCGCCGCTGGATCGCATCGAGGACTATCACAATTTCACCTGGGGCGCCATCGGCTACACACATCTCGACGCCGCCGAGAAGCAGGCTCAAGAAACCCTCGACAAGTCGCTGGGCTATGTGACTAACCAAATCGGCTCGGAGGCGGGCAGGCACGGCGAACTTGCGGTTACGGTGTTCAACCCCTGCGCCTGGGAGCGGACCGGCCTCGCCACCACGGGGCGTATCTACCCGATTCGCGCGAAGGCCAAAGACATTGTGGTTAAGGACCGCGCGGGCCGCGCAATGCCTTCGCAGATCATCAAGAGCGACAAGGACCCGCAGGGAAACCTGGTGGTTGCCGACGTGGCTTTCCGGGCGGAGGGAGTTCCGAGCGTCGGATATGACACCTACTATCTCGAATTCACTCCCGAGGCCGCAAAGCCCCCCGCCACGGATTTGCGAATTGATGAGTCGCACCTCGAGCTTGAGAACGAGTTTCTGAACGTCAGATTAAGCCCTAAGCACGGGGCCATCGTGAGCCTGGTGGACAAGCGGACGGGCATGGAGATGCTCGACGCGGCAAAGGGCGCCTTTCCGATCTTCAAAGGCACACCCAATCAGGATTATTGCCTGCGCAGTGTATTCGTCCAGGAGAAGTATCACCGCCAAGCCGCCGCCATCCCTGCGCTCTTCGACAGCTCGACTTCGCAGGCGGTTTATGAGGGCGCGGAGAAGATCAGCGCTCCGAGCGGGGAAGCGGATTGGCGCACCCTATCGAAGTCGGCGATTCGTTGGATTGAGCAGGGGCCGCTGCGCGCCACCGTCAAGACCAGCCACCAATGGCCGCTTCTGAAGTTCGAGACTTACGTCAGCCTTTGCGCGGGACTGCCCTGGGTGGAAGTCACCAGCCGGGTGTTGGCGGAAATCCCGCCCGCACCCGACGCGCTGGGGCCGGACCATCGCTTCCCCGCCGAAATCAAGCAGGGTTACTGGCTGACCTTCGCGCCGGGGTTTCAGCCGGCCTCGGTGATCCGCGATTTCCCTCTGGGCATCGAACCCACAGAGAGCCAGGTCTTCCAAGCCCGCACCTTCGTTGATCTGGTGGGTAAGGACGAAGGCCTGCTGGTGCTGCACCCCGGAACTCAATATTTCAAGCATGACAGTACGGGCGTTTTTTCAAATCTGGTCATGCGGGAGTGGGAGTCGTACTTCACCGGCGAATACGGCTGGCCGCGCTACTCGGAGTACCGTCACGCCTTGCTTCCCCACAGGCCGAATTTCACGAATGCCCAGCGCGTGCGTGCTGCGGAGGAGTTCGCCCAGAAACTGATCACCGTGGTCGGCCCGCCGCAGAGCGGAAGCCTGCCGCGGCGCAGAAGCTTCGTTACCGTGCAACCCTCGAGTGCGCACCTGATGGTCCTGCGAGCGAAGGATGAAAAAGGGTTCGAACTCCGATTCGTCGAGGTTGAGGGCAAGACAGGCGATGCTTCCGTCGAGTTGGCCCTGCCCATGACCGCGGCGTCAGAGACCAACCTTCTTGGCGAAAAGACGGCTGAGGTTTCCCTGAGCGCCGGTAAGCTGAACTTCTCGCTTCAGCCGTGGCGCGTCCGAACCTTCGAGATTGGCCTGTAACACGGCCGGCGCGCACTGTTTGGAGGGCGTGCGTATTGGCTCTATCCGGGGCCGCCCCTACGCAATTCATGGAACCGCTGGCCTGGGCAGCCTGCCAGTGATAACGCGCCGACTTTCGCTCATCTCCCAGCACCAAATTGCCGATGGCTAAGAAGTAGGGATTATGGCATTTACGGTGATGGTCGTCGATGAAGAACTACCGGTCTTGAGCCTGGCGAAGGCGTGTCTGGAGCCCTTGGGCTGCGAGGTCGTGGAATCCGACTATCGCGAAGCTGCAATGCTTGCCCAAGCGCGCAAACTCCACCTGGTGTTTCTCGGGGCTCGGAGCCAGCAACTGGATGCGATTGAACTCGCTCGCGTCATCCGGCGATCAAGAGCCACCATTCCCATCGTGATGTTGACGGCAGAGAATGACACGAAGACCGTGCGGCGCGGCATTCACGAGGGCATCCATTTCTTCCTCGACACGCCGCTCAGCCAGGAGCGCATCGTCCAGTTCTTTCGGGCCATGCGCAGCGCCATGTGGAAAGAGAGGCGTCGCTTCACACGGTTGCCCCTGCGCGTGACCGCAACGTGCCGATCATGCAACAGTTCGCTGGAATTGCCCACAAGCAACATCAGCGCCGGAGGAGTGCTACTCGAGCCCTATGAGGGGCTCACGAGGTGTCAGGAGATCGAATTGGAGCTCTCGTTGCCGGGATACGAACGGCCAATACGAATTCTCGCCACAGTGCGGCACCAGGCCCCCGAAGTTGGCGTCGGCGCAAAATTCCAAGACGTATCCCCGGTAAATCGGCGAGCGATTGACGGTTATATTTCCGGAACGCTGGAAAAGCAGGGGTGACCTTCGAATCAGAACCTTGTGACCGGTTGAAGGTTAGTTGGCATTGGGTAGATGCAAGCCCGGCAAAGGCTTCCGGCGTTGACGGAGAGCAACGAAGCTTCTTAGAACACTGCACATTGTGCCCGTTTTGAGCACGAATCAGCACAAAACGAGGCCTGAAAAGGGCAGAATCAGCGTATTGGTCCAAAACCAAGTAAAGCGTCGGGGGTAGAACGGCGAGGTCTGAACAGTGACACAAAGTCGGCTAGAACTCGGCGGCCTATGCTCCGATGTACCTGGCGTAAACGCTGCGCGCCACAGCGGGGTCGTGCGTGCCTTTCACGATAGCGCGGCCGTCGGAGAAGACCGTCAATTCGTAGGCATCGACGGCGAAGACGAGCAGGAAGTCGTTGGCGCGCACGCGGCCGAATTGCTCGAGGCGGGCCTTCAACTCTCGAAGATCCAACTGCCGCGGCGCCGCAGCATGAATCTGCACGGAGTCGCGCCCGCAAAGACTGGTATGCGTGGGCCCGGTCCGGTTGAGGTGAGCAAACTCCTTGGCGCCGCAAACCCGGCATTGCGGGTCTTTGCGCGGACGGATTTCCTGGAGCTGGTTTTTCCAGATATCGTAGGCTAGCATCGCTCCGTGCAACTCCTGGCGCCGTCCCAGCAGAATCTTGAGCGCCTCCGTTACCTGGATGGCCGCAACCCAGGAAACCGCCGGGCTGATCACGCCCACCGTGTCACATGTTTCGTGCGCGCCCTCGGGCGGACTGGGAAACAGGCAGGCGAGGCAGGCCGTGCTCCCGGGAAGGATCGTCATAGTCATGCCGTAGCTGGCCACCACGGCGCCGTAAATCCAGGGGAGACCGTGTTTCACCGCGACATCGTTCAAGAGGTAGCGCGCCTCGAAATTATCCGTGGCGTCCAAAATCACCTGGAAGCCGCTGACGAGTTTTTCGATGTTCCGGTTGTGTACGTCTTCGACCACACCCTCGACCTTGACTTCGGAATTAATCTGGCTCAGCTTGCGTGCTGCGGCGATGGCTTTCGGCATTCGCTCGCGGGCGTCCGCCTCGTCGAACAGGATCTGGCGTTGCAGGTTCGACTCTTCGACGAAGTCGCGATCCACGATGCGCAGCGTTCCCACGCCCGCACGTGCGAGTGCGTTGGCCTGGGCAGTGCCGAGCGCTCCGCAGCCCAGAATTACTGCCTTGGATTCGAGAAGCTTTTCCTGCCCGCGGGCGCCGATAGACGGGAACAGAATCTGACGGGAGTATTTTTCACGGTTCATGTTGGGTTTGTAGGGGCACCCCTTGTGGCTGACTAGGGCGGCCACGCGGGCCACCCTACAGAAGATTCTCTCACACTTTGCGGCAGCAGCAACCCTGCTGTGGGCGTGGGTAGTTCCTAATTCGAAGGTAGCGCCGACCTTTAGAGCCTGCCCTGAGCGAAGCGAAGGGTCGGCAAGTGCTGGCCTAAAGGCCAGCGCTACGAGACGATTTAGGACGCCAGCTGGGCGTGACGAACTCGCCACCCCTGGCAGAAAAAACTCTGGACGCGCGCAATGGGCGGAGCGATGATTAAGGCGACCTGAACGCCCAGCGGCAGGGAATGCTGCCCGGATGCCATATCCGGGCCAGGCCTCCTGCCCAACGATCTGCGGCATGACTGAGCCAGCGCCATTTGCACAAGAACGCCGATTGATGGTCGAACTCCAACTGCGGCATCGGGGCATCCGCGATCGAAGGGTCCTGGATGCCATGCTGCACGTACCGCGCCACGAGTTTGTTCCTTTGCCTCTGGTAAGGGCTGCCTACGATGATCGGCCATTGCCGCTAGGCGATGCGGAGACCATTTCCCAGCCTTACATTGTCGCCGCCATGACGGAAGCAGCCCGCGTCGAAGCCGGAGACAAGGCTCTGGAAGTGGGGACCGGGAGCGGCTATCAGGCTGCGATCCTGGCTTATTTGGGCGCGAGGGTTTATACCGTGGACCGTAACGCCGCGCTGGCGGAGACGGCACGCGAGCGCCTGGCACGCCTCGGGTACGACGGGGTGGAAGTGATCGTGGGCGACGGAAGTGAGGGCTACACGCCGGCCGCACCGTATGCCGTCATCATCGTTACTGCCGCCGCGCCGGCCGTACCCCCTGCCTTGCTCGAGCAGCTTGCGGAAGAAGGACGCCTGGTGATTCCGGTCGGAGATCTTCACCGCCAGGACCTTCTGCTCTATCACAAACAGGCCGGACAAGTGAAAAGGCGCGTGCTCGATCCGTGCCAGTTTGTGCCGCTGGTCGGAAAGGCCGGCTGGCCAGAAAAAGAATGGCGGTTCAATTAAGTGCGATTTTTCTTGACTCGAATTCAACCGGATTTTATTATCACGGTAGCTAGAAAGGAGGTGATCCATGTCGATAGAAAGTAACTGTAGCGAGGGTGCTGAGGCTTAGGCGTCTTGCACGTGCCCACTTGTGGGAACCTCTCGCTAGCGACAGAGGGTTAGTGGCAAGGGCGCTGTGCCGCGCCTCTCCCCGATGCAGGAGGGAGAAAAGCCAAACCCAATCAGTATCCCGGGCCCCTGGTCGTGCGGTCAGCGTACGGCCAGGGGCTTTTCGTTTGGCGGTGTCGAGAGTTGAAAGTCGAGAGTTGAAAGTCAGAAGGACCATCGTAGTTGCGCTATAATCAGGCCATGCTGAAAAGCGTCCATCTCAAGAACTTCAAACTCCACGAAGACACCCGGATCGACGCGGCGCCCATAACTGTTTTTATTGGGCCGAATAACAGCGGCAAGTCGAGTATCTTTCAAGCGCTCCTACTGCTTCGACAGGCGGCCTCGCGCAACGATCATTTTTTGTGCCAGCCTTACGCTAGCGCCCAGTCTGCCGCACCTGAGCACTATTTGTACTCACCCAGCCTCGTCGTCAATGTCGGAAGTTTTGAGGAACGTGGTCCGCAAAGGCAGTAGCGACATTGATGCTCGGCTTTGTGGTGACGTACTGGGTTACGGCCAAATTATTGAAGAAGCGTCGGCCGACTTCCTCATGCGAATCAGAGGGAACCAACTCATCTTCAGCAGTGGGTCGGTAAGCTGTTTCGGCGAAGAGGCTCGATGGGGATTCGCTGATGGCCAACCTGCTCAGCCGAATCCTGTCGCTCTGACCTTGGGCGGAGTCCGGTATAAGATCCAAATCACCAACACATTTAGGTTGACCGAGTCCGCGGGGTATGAATCCGACCTAGCAATGCCGCCCGAGGATGCGCTGGTTCATAACCGCTTTTCGCAATGGCTCGGGACTGTCCCCTCTGGTCTGCTAGGTTCCGTGCACCCTGTGTATGCGCTTCGGGGATTTGAAGAATGGGGCTACCCTATTACTGAAAACCCGCCGGGTGGACTTGAATTGATGACGCTTCACGACAGAGCGGTTGCATTGCCAAACGCACTGGCGTCGGACCGGCACCTCAAAGAGAAACTCTCCGATCGGTTAGAGGAACTCCTTCATATATCCATCGACTTCGAACTGGTTGCAGGGAAGAGGCTAAAGATCTGGGCGAAGTCTTCCGTCAAGACCCCGCACGAAACGTTGTTCCTTAACGAGGGTAGTGGCGCAAACCAAATACCGTTCATCTTCGTGCCTGTCCTTCTTACCCCGCCCAATGAAACGATCCTCCTCTCGGAACCCGAAGCCCACCTGCACCCCAAGGGCCAGTGCGATCTCACGCGCGTGCTTCTCACAGTGGCCAAGAACGAGAACATCCAATTCTTTATCGAAACACACAGCGAGCACGTGCTCCACACCATACTCAACGCAGTTGCTAAAGGTGAATGGAATCGCGATGAAGTGGCACTTTATTACTTCCAGAACAAGAATGGCACGGCAGATGTGAGCAGGCGCGAAATAAACCAATTCGGGCAAGTGGACGGCGGCCTTCCAGATTTCTTTGAACAGAGTCTCGCGGAATTAACTGACTATCTCAAGGCCGTGGGCAGAGCCTAACCTGTGAAACACCGATTTCTTCTAGACATGATGGTTGTGTTTTTCGCCATCAAAGAGGAAAACGCTGGGCGGCAGCGCGACAGGACGTGCGCGAGCCTCATTGACCTCATCGGCCAGAACTGTCACTCCGTTGTCGTGGATAAAACGATAAGCCTGAAGTATGACAGCCGTCTCTCCGAGTTCTTCGGCCAGCCACAATATCAAACCCAAGCAATGCTCTTTTTAGCGAACATCGTTCATTTTCCCCAAAAGTTCGTCGTCGAAGCTTCGGAACGAGCGGAGATACCGGCCGGCCTGATCGGTAAAATTCCCCACGAGGATCACTACATCGTCAAGGCCGCATTGATCTCCCACCCTATCGTCGTTACGGATGAGGTCGCGCTACTCAATGCCATCAATCGCAACCACGAACTCCTCGGGCTGAAGGCAATCACTCCGGCTGAAGCGCTCGAGCTCGCAAAGGACACATAGCCGTCCTCTTCACACGCTTAACGCGCTTTTGGTTTTTTCTCGAAGAATTGAAATGATTGCAGTATCACCTTCGTCGCCATGTCTGTGAGGTTATATTGCGGCATCTCTTCGCGGCGCACCCAGCGGGCGTCGGTGACGTCGGAGGCGGGCTTGAGCTTTCCTCCCTTCAACCGGCAAACATAATCCACGATGACGTAGTGGTACTTGACGCGCTCTCCTTCGCGCGTGATGCGGTCGAACACGGCGATTATCTCCAGTGGTTGAACATCCAGGCCGGTTTCTTCCTTCAACTCACGCCGTACCCCTTCCGCCAAGTCCTCTCCGAGTTCGAGCATGCCGCCGGGGATGGACCACTGGCCCTTCAGCGGTTCGCAGCCGCGCCGGATCAGGAGAGCACGCCGGCGGTGGATGACGACTCCGCCGACGCCGACGATTGGACGATCTGGATATTCACGCTTCATCTTTTCGCTCGGAGCAGGGAGAAACCCCCTCACCCGGCTCCGTCAGCTGACGGACTGATGAAAACGCCGGTTCGGGCCACCCTCTCCCCCAAGGGGGCGAGGGACAAGACAAACCGCCCCTGGGCCGACGAGCGGCGACGGACGACGGACCACTGACAACTGACTACGGACGCTCTTACTGATTCGCCGCCCGTGCCACAAGTTCATACAGGACCTTCACTCCTCGGCGAAGCTGCTCGACGGGCACGCGTTCATTGGCGGCATGCTCAGTTGCATCAACTTCCGGCGTCACTTCCATGGTGTTGAAGCCGTAGCAAGTAATTCCCAGCGGGCGGTACATCTGGCTCTCGGTGTACCCACCGCCCAAGGCCGGCGCAACGATTGCGTGTGGATTGTACTGGTGCACTACCTGCTCAATCAGCCGGTAAAGGCTGGTGTCCGTGGAAGAGGCGTTCGGAGGCTTGAAGCGGTTGGCGGAGGTGATTTGGATTGAGTCATCCGCCAGTACGCTTCGAAGCTGGCCCAGGAACACCTTGGGGTCTTCGTCCGGAAGCAGCCGCACATCAAGCTCCGCGTAAGCCGTGTCGGGAATTACGTTGGTCTGGCTCGAGCCATGAAGGACGGTGAGGGAGACCGTATCGCGCAGGAGAAAATTGTACTCTTCCTCCCGCGTCATGGTTCGGGCGAATTCAGGATCTTGAAGCGCCTTGCGGATATCACGGAACTGTGCAGCGCGTGGTTCGGGTTCGAGCGCGGCGATCACGCGGAAGTACTGCTCGACGGAAGGCAGCAGGTGAATGGGGGGTTGCCAGTCCACCACTTGGGCGAGAGCCTTCACCAGCCGGTTTGGCGCCGAGTCCGAAATGGGAATCGAACCGTGGCCGCCTCGGCCGGTGGCGGTGAGGCGAAGCCAAAACGGGGCCTTCTCTCCCACACCCACCTCGTAAATTGTTCCCCGTCTCCGGATGATCAGGTTCGAACCGCCCTCCGTGATCAGGTATTCCGCGTTGCGCACCAGTTCCGGATGATTCTCCAATATCCAGCGGCTGCCCGTTCCGTCGACTTCCTCGTCCGAGGTGGCGAGGAAAATCAGGTCGCGCTTAAGGGGGCAGGTGTTGCCGGGCTGCAATCAGCATCACCATCGCTTGCAGCAGCCCTTCATCCTTCATATCCTGCGCGCCGCGGCCATACATTTCTCCATTCAGTATTTCGCCGGAAAAAGGCGGCAGCCGCCAGCTACTCGGATCTGCCTGCACCACGTCCATGTGGTTCAGCAAGATCAAGGGCCGAAGGCTTCCATCACCTTTGAGGACGGCATAGAAATCGGCGCGCCCGGGAGCGTAGGGATAAATCGTATTGGGAATCCCCGCCTGCTCGAAAAGCCGATGGAAAAACTCCGCCGCAGCCAGTTCGCTCCCAGGCGGGTTCGACGTGTTGATGCGCAGATACTCACGCATCAACTGCACCGTCTCGTCCTGGTAGGGCGGCCAGGCGATCGCCCGGAAATGGTCATCAAGCCGGGTTTGAGCGAAGGCCGGAAGAGAGAGCACAGCCACAGCCAGCAGCGCGCCGAGCGCTTGAAATCCACTCGCCGAATTCCGTACAGCAGAGGTGTCTTGAAAATCATCCATAATCTGAAGGCCACCCAGCCGAAGCGGGCCGAAATTCGCTGGTGCAGAGACCGTTCTGCTGCCCGGCCAAGCACCTGTAGGCTCGGTACTCTCAGACTATAGCAGATGACTTGCAGGAGGCAAGAATCCAAGCTGCGCCTGTAGTGTTTCAGTTTGAATTTGTGGCGGCGAGTTTACCCCCCGCCAAATGGCGGCGGAGAATCGCCGCTACGCCAGACTCAGACACAAGAAACTGTTTCAAAACCTCCTGTTCCTCTATTGCAACGTGGATGGTTGACTACGCGCGAAGCCGTGCTTCCCGGAGGGGAGGAACTTGAGTAGCCGGGGGTGAAACCCCCGGACCCGACCCCTCACCCCGCCTTCGGCACCCTTCTCCCCGCCGGCGGGGAGAGGGGAAAGGGGGTGAGGGGGGCGACGTTTCCGGGGGCGTTGCCCCCGGCTACTCGTGTGCAGCCCCTACGGGGCTGAGTTCTCGCGCGGTGGTCGGGAATCCTGGGCGGCATTCAGTAATCTCTCTTGTGCCGGGCGGTTTCGAGACAGCTTCTCCCCAATATTCTTGCGTTTCTTCGGTCGAAACCCTTATAGTCAACTCGTTGAAACCCACAAAGGACGGGAAATCGTTGTTGGCGAAACCCACCACACCGCGTATCTTCATAACGCTGGCGGGCCCTACCCTGGCGGCGATGGAAGCCCAGGCCAGCCGCTTCAGTTCTGCCAGCTTGGGCTACGAGTTGCGCCTAGACTATCTTCAGAACTTCGCCGACTTCGAAGTCTCGCTTCATCAGACGCTCTCACGTCTGCACCTTCCCCACGTTATCGCCACGTGCCGAAGGGAGGAGGCGGGGGGAGGCTTTAAAGGCAACATCGAGGAGCAGGGTGCTGTCCTGGCCGCCGCAGTGCGAGCGGGCTGCCAGTCAGTCGATATCGAGCTCGAGTCCCTCAAGCAGGCCGGGCCCACTCTGCTGGGGCAGTTCTACCCCGCCAAAGTCATCGCCTCCTATCATGACTTCCGCCGGACGTCCTCCTTAGGCAGTGTCTATCGCCAACTGGCGCGGCTCCCGGTGGAGACGGTCAAGATCGCCACGCAGGCTCAACGTCTGCGCGACAACCTGCAGTTCCGGCAGCTCCTCAAGTCTTATCACCGCCGGACTCCGAAGCTCGTGGCGTTGGGCATGGGTGCGGCGGGCATTCCCTCGCGATTGCTGGCGCTGCTTTGGGGTTCGGTCATCACTTACGCTTCCCCGGGAAACCACGCCGTGGTTCCCGGCCAGATCGCGGCGGACTTGATGCGCTCCGTTTACCAGGTAGAGCGGCTGAACCCGCGCACCCAGCTTTATGGCGTGGTCGGGTCGCGCGCCTCTATTTCGCTCTCGCCGGCTATGCAGAACGCGGCTTTCCAGGCGAAGCACGTGAATGCTGTTTTTCTGCCGTGCGAGACCGGCCAACTCCCGGACTTCATCACCTTTGCGCGGAAGGCGGGCTTGTCGGGGTTCGCGGTGACCATGCCGTATAAGGGCGCCATGCTGCGGGCGCTCGATTGGGCCGATCCGCTGGCCACGCGCATCGGGGCGTGCAATACCGTGGCCGTCGAGCGTGGCAAGTGGAGGGGCTGGAACACGGACGCCGCGGCGGTGGTCGAGGTGCTCACCAAGCGCCTGCGGCTCTCCGGCAGCCGCATGTTGATTCTGGGCGCTGGCGGAGCGGCCCGCGCCGCCGCCTACGCTTTGCGCGCCGAGGGCGCCCACGTGCTGGTCGCCGCGCGCCGCGAGGAAATGGCGCGGAGCCTGGCGCGCGCGGTCGAGGGCGAGGCGGTTTCCTGGGCGAGCGCCGAGGGACTGGAAGTGGATGCGGTGATCAACGCAACGCCCGTGGGCATGTACCCTCACACGGATGAGTCGCCGCTCGACCTGGCGCGCCTGCACACCCGCGTGGTTTTCGACATGGTGTATTATCCGCTCGCTACGCGCTTCATCAACGAAGCCCGGGGGCGCGGCCTGGTCACGATTTCAGGGCTCGAAATGCTGGTGGCGCAAGGGGCTCGCCAATTCGAAATCTGGACCGGGCTTACCGCACCTCGCGCCTTGATGGAACAAGCGGTGCGGCAGGTACTGGATCGGTCTGTTGGGTAGCTGTCCGTTGTCAGTCGTCCGTTGTCCGTCGTTCGAAGGGGCAGGCACTGAGCGGTTGGCACGCTTCCCCGCCGGGTAATCCATTGGTTTCTGACAGTAGGCAACTGACCACGGACAACGGACCACGGACGATTTATGCCTGAGATTCAACCCAGCTTCGCCGAGTTTCAGCGCCTGGCGCGCCGCGGGAATGTGCTGCCCGTTTACCGCACGATCGTCGCTGATTTGCTGAGCCCTGTCTCTGCTTACTTGCGGCTTTCGCCCGAGTCTTCCGCCGGCCCAAGCCATCACGGTCCCGCAAGTCATGCGCATCCGTACAGCTTCCTGCTCGAGAGCGTGGAGGGCGGCGAGCGTGTGGGCCGATACACGTTTTTCGGCATCGATCCGTTTCAGGTGATTTCCTCGCGCGGCGATCGCTTGACCATCACCCGCGGTGCACACCGGACGGTTGAGACCGGTGACATCTTCGAGTGCCTGCGCGAAGTCGGCGCGCGTTATCGCTCCGTGACGATACCCGGCCTGCCGCCCTTCACCGCCGGCGCAGTGGGTTTTCTTGCCTACGAAGCGGTGCGCAGGCTGGAACGGCTTCCTCCCCGCGTCGAAATGGACATTGACCTGGACGACGCGGCGTTCATGTACTTTTCGAATCTCGTCGCCTTCGACCACGTGCAGCATCGCCTTTTCCTGATCGCCAACGTTCTCACGGAAGAGGGTAAGGGCAGCTTGCGCGCCAAGTACGACGCTGCCGTCCGCCAGCTTGCGCGCATGGAGAGACTGCTGCGCCGTCCGCTCGAGCAGCCGCGTGTGCGCGCGCCGCGCGGACCGTTCCGTGTGCGCCATAACATGTCGCGGCGGCGCTACGAAAGCATGGTCGAGCGCTCGAAGGAATACATCCGCGCCGGCGACGTCTTCCAGGTGGTCGTCTCGCAACGGCTCGAGGTGCCCGTGCGCGTTCCGCCGTTCGCTATTTATCGCGCCCTGCGTGCCGTGAATCCCTCGCCTTACATGTATTACCTGCGCATGGGCGACTCGACCATCCTCGGCTCTTCGCCGGAGATGCTGGTCAAGGTTTCCGGGCGCGACGTCGAATACCGCCCCATTGCCGGAACGCGCCCGCGAGGCAAAACCGAGGACGAGGACAAGCGGCTCGAAGAAGAACTGCGCGCCGACGAGAAGGAGCGGGCCGAGCACATCATGCTGGTTGACCTGGGCCGCAACGACATCGGGCGGGTGTGCGAGTTTTCGAGCGTGCGCCCGAAGGAAATCATGTTCGTCGAGCGCTACTCCCACGTGATGCACCTGGTTTCCTCGATTCGCGGCCGCCTGCGTCCGGATGCCGACAGCTACGCCGCGCTGGCCGCTTGCTTTCCCGCCGGCACGCTTACGGGCGCGCCCAAGGTCCGAGCCATGGAAATCATCGACGAGCTCGAACCCACGCGCCGCGGGCTCTACGGCGGCGCGGTCCTCTATCTCGACTTCTCCGGCAATCTCAACTCCTGTATCGTCATCCGCACGGTGCTCGTCAAAGGCCATCGCGCCTACTTGCAAGCCGGCGCCGGCATCGTCGCTGACTCGGTTCCCTCCCGCGAATTCCAGGAATGCCTCCATAAAGCCCAAGCCGTCCTTAAAGCCTTCGAGATCGGCGAGCGAGGGCTGTAGCTTTGGAGTGCGGCAGCGGAGCTGCCGCCGTAAGAAGGGTAAAGGTTAACGGGTAAAGGCTGACCGGCCGGGGTCAAGTTTAATCTTTAGACTTTTGCCTTTACCCTTCCACACTCTTTCCAGCGCAAGCAAAAATCGAAAAGGGTGGACAGCCCTCTCCCCTGGGGAGAGGGTGTCCTGCTGCCGGCGCTTTCATCTGCCGGAGCAGGACGCGTGAGGGGTCGTTGTCCCAAATCCAGCTAAACGCTCTCGCCGCTAATTGAGCGACGGCTTCTCGATATAATCGATGACGAGGAACTCTACGGGGTTCTTGGCTGGTTCGAGCTTCAGGCCAAGTTGCTCCTGAATCATCGCGAAGAGCGAGGGATCGGAAGCGTCGAGCAGGTGCGGGCTGTCGGCAGGTGTCCACTGAAGAGTGCAATTATAGCTGCCCTTCAGCCCCATGCGATCCAGCATGACGCAGTAGGGCTTGCCCTACCCCCGCCTGGGCCGGCGGAAATGCGGGGGACGGCAAGCCGTCCTTTACACGCAGATGAATGCAGGGAATCGTTTTCATGGTTTCCGGGGCTCCCTATGGTGGACTCGCATGCGAGTGAAGTTCATGCGCCCCTGGGCTGCTCAAGGTTACTTCGAGCCGGGTTCCGTCTTCAACAGGCACTCCCGGCACCGCTTGTCCATCCACCACAATCGATTCAACGCCCTTATCCACCGGCAACGAAACCTGGGCCGTCACTCCCTCGGGTAATTCAATAGCGGCCTGGAAATCCGAGTCATCGTGGCGGTAATCGACTTTGAGGAGGCCGCGGGGGCAGGGTTCGGCGCCGCGGGCGTATTTCATGCCGCACAGGTCGGGGCGGATGCTGACGTTGCTGAACCCTGCAGCCGTCGGCTGGATGCCGAGCACCTGCTCCATCAGCCAGGCCGTGGGCCCGCTCGACCAGCCATGACAGAGGCTCACGAAGTAGCCCTCGCCGTGGTCGGTCTGGAGGTGCGCGTGGAAGTGCTCCTTGGGCCAGCGCGAGTCGTAGCCTTCCCAGAACGTTGTCGTGTCCGGCCGCAGCATTCCGCCCCAGTAATCCACAATCCAATCGGCGGCTTCGTTGCGGCGCCCGGCGTCGGCCATCGCCGACACGGCGAAATAGTTGAAGTGGGGCGTCACGTTGAAGCGGTAGGTGCGGGAGAGAATGTTTTCCCAAACAGCCGCGCGCTGGGTGGCATCGGCCAGGCCCGAGAAGATGGCCATGGCGTTGGTCTGCCAGCGGTCGCCGAAGATGTTCCTGGCGGGATCGAGCGAATTCTTGAGCGTATCGGCGCGCAGCTTTTCGGCGATCTGCCGGAATTTCTGCGCGCCCGTCGCGTCCCCCGCCTGCTCGAGCAGCCAGGCGCCATCGCCAAAAGCCCGCAGGAATTCCATCAGCGTGACGCGGCGCGATTCGGCGGAGTCTTGATCGAGATCAGGAGACCAATCGACGAACGTGGAGCGGTTATTGGTATTCCTGAAGAGGCCCTTATCGTCAATTTGCGTGGCCATGTACTCCATCAGGCCGCGCAAAGAATCCAGGACGGACTTGAGATGCTCGAGGTCTCCGGCGTGTCGAAAATAGTCCGCCTCCGTCATCACCCAAAGGGCCGAGTAGCCGGGGATTCCGTTGACGTTGTTCTTCACGGGATTGCCCACACCGGCAATCAAATCCTTCAGAGACTTATCGATCAGGAAACGGTCGCCAAACACGTCGCTGATCACGCGCGCGCTGATGTCCAGCCCGCCCGCCAGGCACATCCGATCACGTTTGGGCCCGTCCAAAATCAAATCCTGCATGCAGAGGTGCGCCGTGTAAGCGCCGGTCTGCCAAATCTTATTGACTACGGGATCCGAAGACTCGAAGGAACCCATCTGCTTCACAGGGTAGTAGATGAAATCTGCGTCGATGGCCTTGAAACGCAGGGGAGACGTGCCTCCCAGGAATCTGACTAGGGCGTATTGGAAGGCGCTCTTGGGGCCGTAAACGGTGCCGAAGGGCGGCACATAGATTTCGTTGGCCCCCAGGTAGGGATTCGATAAAGCTTCTTCAGCGGACTCGCCGTATTGAAGCTCCAGGCGCATGGGCGCGGGCGAGTCGGAGACGATGCGCAGGCGGCCGGTACATTCCTTTCTGAACCCCAACACCAGGAACGGGTATTCCGATTGCGGCAGTTTCTTGGCGGGCAGCGTGGCGGCGAACTCCTGCAACGTTGGTAGGGGCGCATCGCGATTTGCCCCTACGCCCCGCTGGTCATTCCCCATCAGCGACGAGGAGTGCGAGAATTTCCCCATGCCTTCGAAGCCATAGGTGAGCTCTTCGGCCTTCAAAATAGCGTGTGCGAGGAACGGCGAAATGCCGTCATAACCCGGCCAGCGGTACATGCCTGCGTCCGCGTAAGCCTGAAAGAACTCACTCTTTGATTCGATGGCTCCGAGCGAAATGGCCTGCTGCCAGGCGCGATCGTCGAATCCCGGACTCTCCCATCCCTTGCTGGATCCGGTTCCGCACTTCCATGTGGCATCGGTCACGAGAAGTGCGGGCTTCATCACCTGGAGTGGCGCGGGGACGATTTTCAGCACCAACCGGTCGCCGCTGACAGTCATGGCAATCAGGTTGCGTCCGGCGCGGAATTGACCTGAAACGTCGATCGCCAGCAGAAAGGGCCGAAGCCTGTCTTTGGCATCGCGCTCGGCGGCGGCCAAGAGTTTCCCGTTAATGTATAAACGAAGATAGTGGGGGCCCGCGGCGTAGAGCGTCGCCACGGGTGGGACCTTTTTCAAGGTGAAAGACTTCCGCAGACAATTGAACACGCCTTCGCTCGTGCTCCCTGGCAAAGAACTCCAGATATATTGCTCAGGCAAGGGAGTGTGTGCACTGGATTCGAGAGTAGGCGTGGCGATATCCAGCGTCGGATCGAGAGGAATCGGTTGAGCGGGGTTCTTGGGAGTATCCTTGACCAAGGTTTGAGGGACAAGGCAAAGAGCGATGATGGCGCGGAGGAGAAAAGCCAAAGAATAGTGAGGATTCGCGAACATGGGCGCAGGTGACCTGAAGGAGATAGTGTACGCCTTAATG
>CAWIUZ010000395.1:0-4120 GCA_963838915.1 uncultured Acidobacteriota bacterium | reverse complement strand
TTTCAGTTCGCCAGATGACCTGTATGAGTTCGCGACACCCTCGGTCGATTCCGCGGATGCCATCTCCAAGTCCGATGTCATCGACCTGACATCGAAGATGAGTGCGGACGGGAAGCTCGACTGGACGCCGCCCGAGGGCCATTGGGTCGTCCTCCGTTTCGGCTACTCGCTCTTGGGGATTACCAACCATCCCGCGACCGCCGAGGCCACGGGCCTCGAAGTCGACAAGCTGAATCGCACCTACGTGAAGAACTACATGGAGACTTATCTGGACAGCTACAAGCAGACCGTGGGCGCGGATTATATGGGCAAACGCGGCATCCGTTACGTGATTAACGATAGCTGGGAGGCGGGTTCGCAGAACTGGACGGACAACATGCTTGCCCAGTTCAAAAAGCTGCGCGGCTACGATCCAACGCCCTGGCTGCCGATTCTCGCCGGGCGGGTTGTCGAGAGCGCCGAGGCCAGCGACCGTTTTCTTTGGGACCTCCGCAAGACCATCAGCGATTTGATTGCCAACGAGCATTACGGCCAACTCGAGGCCACGCTGCACGAGTGGCACATGGGCCACTACGGCGAGTCTCACGAGAGCGGGCGCGCCTTCGTGGCGGATGGCATGGAAGTGAAAAAGTTCAACGAAGTGCCCATGAGCGCCATGTGGACGCAGACCCCGGGAGTCAACAAGGAGCAATACGGCTATAACGCCGATGATCGTGAATCGGCATCGGTCGCTCATATTTACGGCCAAAACCTGGCAGCGGCCGAGTCGATGACCGCTGCCGCCGCACCCTGGGCGTGGCCGCCGGCCACGCTGAAGCCGACGGCCGACCAGGAATTCCTCAACGGCATCAACCGCTTCGTGATTCACGAGTCGGCGCACCAGCCCTTGGTGGGAAAAGCGCCGGGAATGACGCTGGGACCTTTCGGGCAGTGGTTCAACCGCAACGAAACTTGGGCGGAAGAGGCAGGCCCGTGGATTAAATACCTTGCGCGTTCGAGTTATCTGCTTCAGCAAGGGCACTTCGGCGCCGACGTGCTCTATTTCTACGGCGAAGATTCCAATCTGACGGCGATCTTCAGAGACAAGTCGCCGGATGTGCCGGCAGGCTATGGCTTCGATTACGTCAATGCCGACGCCCTGATTCATATGTTCAGCGCGGCTCGGGGACTGATTACCACCAAGAGCGGGATGGAGTACCGATTGCTCGCGCTTGATCCCTACAGCCGGCACATGTCGTTGCCGGTGCTGCGCGCGATTCACAAACTTGTGGAGGATGGCGCGGTCGTGGCCGGCCAGAAGCCGATCGACGATCCCAGCCTTGCCGACGATCAGGCGGAGTTCCAGCGGTTGAACGATGAGCTATTCGGCGATGGCACGGGCGTGCATACGGTGGGCCAGGGCAAGGTCTACGCCGGGCAGAACGCCGAGGCCGCGCTAACCGCCATGAACCTTGCGCCGGATTTCGACCACACCAAGCCGGAGAGCGACACGCGCATTCTGTTCGTGCATCGTAAGGTAGCGGACGGCGATCTCTACTTCGTGGATAATCGCAATGACCGCGACGAAACAGTGGACGCGACTTTCCGCCTCGCCGGCAAGGCGGCGGAACTTTGGCATCCCGATTCCGGCCTGAGAGAGCCTGCGTCGTTCAGCATCGCCGACGGGCGCACCACCGTGCCGTTGCACCTCGAGCCTTGGGGCACAGTGTTCGTGGTGTTCCGCAAGCCCACGAAGGAAACTTCGCGCGCGCTGCCCAAAATCGAGATGACGGACTTGGAAACGATCGAAGGCCCCTGGAATGTGGCCTTCCAACCGGGCCGCGGCGCGCCGGCGTCCGTCACGCTGGATAAACTGATTTCGTGGCCTGAAAGCACGGACCCGGGCGTGAAGTACTTCTCGGGCGCGGGAACCCACACCAAGACCGTTCAGGCCTCGCCGGAATGGTTCAAGAAGGGCGCGAAGCTTTGGATTGACCTGGGCGACGTAAAGAACTTGGCCGAGGTGAAAGTGAATGGCAAGTCGCTAGGTATCGTTTGGCACACGCCGTATCGAGTGGATGCCACGAGCGCGCTTAAGCCGGGCGCGAACGAAGTGACCATCAAGGTGATCAATGCCTGGGTGAACCGTCTGATCGGCGATCAGCAACCCGGCGCGACAAAGTACACCTTCGCGGACGTGAAGCCGTACAAAGCGAACTCGCCGTTGCTGCCGTCTGGGCTGCTCGGGCCCGTCCGTGTTTATTCAGAGGCCACACAGTGACCCACCGACAGTAACCCTCTCCCCCTTGGGGGAGAGGCCTGGCCCGCAGCCGGCGTTTTCATCAGTCCGTCAGCTGACGGAGCCGGGTGAGGGGGCAGTCCCGACAGGCGCATACATGCCGATAAAAAGCATCGACACGTATGATGCCACCCTTGTTGCCACGGGGGCATGCTCTTGCAATTCGTTATTGAACCCATGCAACGCGGTGATTGGGACGAGGTCCGCACCATTTACCTCGCAGGGATCGCTACACGCAATGCAACGTTCGAGACTGACGCGCCGGATTGGCAGCGCTGGGACGCGGCGCATCTTTCTGTCGGCCGGTTGGTGGCCCGGGCCGGCAGCACTTTGCTCGGCTGGGGCGCGCTCAGTCCGGTCTCGAACCGGTGCTGCTATTCGGGCCTGGCGGAAGCCAGCGTTTACGTGGGACTGGACCACCGGGGGCGCGGAGTCGGCCAGGCGCTGCTTCTGGGCCTTATTGATCTCTCGGAAAAGCAGGGCATCTGGACGCTGCAGGCCGGGATTTTTCCGGAGAATCGGGCAAGCCTCGCGCTCGTGAGAAAATGCGGCTTCCGCGAAGTCGGCAGACGTGAACGACTCGGCAAGCTGGACTGCCAGTGGCGAGACGTTCTGCTGCTCGAGCGCCGCAGTCAGATCGTGGGAGTCTGAGACTACCAACTGACCGCGATGATCGCGTAGGTCTTCATTTCCGGAACCGTGAACTTCGCTGACGATGGACCCGGCGTGAAGTTAAGTGGCAGCGGCGACTCGGCGCCGACCTCGTACATCTTCACGTCTTTCACCGTTTTCCCGCTGGGGATTTGAATAGTGCATGACAGCGCGGAGAGGGTTGCTGTCTTCGCCGAGTCGTAGTTAACCAAGTGGAGAAGCCGTCGCTGCAGTGTGTCTTGCTCGACAAGGTTGGCGACCAGGAAATCCGGTCCCGAGACCTCAAAGGGTAAATCCGCATTGGCTGCCCAGTGGATCGCGGCGACGAGTTCCTCCCAGTTGCGCGGGCGCTTCCAAAACCGGTTGCTGATGTTGAAATAGGGCTCAGCTTCCGGGAGGTGGCCGTCGAATTCGACTGCGGGCAGGTAAACCACCCGGCCCTTTCCGAAGATCTTCCGCCTGGATTTGCCTGACGCGGCGGCTTCCTGGACCTCTTCCTCGTAGTCGTGGGCGCGCGCCTGGCCATCGACCAGTCCTTTCAAGCCCGACTCTGGACGCAATCGCCTCCATTCGTCGTAAAGCCCCGCCTGCCCAATGGCCACCAGGCCGCCGCCCTGTTCGACAAAACTGCGAATTCGCGCCAATTGCTCATCCGAGAGGCATTCCGAATCCGGCAACACCAGCACCTGGAGATTCGAAGGCTCTCCCACCCCTGATTCTCCTACCCGAGCGGGGAAGGGATTAAGGGGCGGGGTGTTGTCGAAAACAAGCTTGAAAGGAATTCGTGATTGAATGAGGGCCTGCTCAACCAGAATTGCACTGAGCTGGGCGCGCGCGTGGTGATAGGTGATCGACGCAAAGGACCGCAGCACGCCGACCCCGGCGACATCTTTCGTGCCCAGGTAGAGTTCGCGGTTCTTGCGGTAGAACGTCACGTGTTCGAGCATCGCGGATGGTAAGGGCGCCGTCCCGGCGAAGCCCAGCGTTTGATTGAAAGCCAGGCTCTCGGCCATGGCGACAGGGCTGTCCTCGATATAAGCCAGCAGGATGTTGTTGTAAGCGCGCGCCAGTTTGTAGCTTCGGATCTTCGAGATCAGGCGGCCGTCTGGAAGGTACACGCACGGATTTTCTTCCTCCGTCCAGAAAACGTCCGTCGAGGTCAGCAGACGAGAGTGGTCAATGCCGTTTTCC
>CAWIUZ010000394.1:0-4763 GCA_963838915.1 uncultured Acidobacteriota bacterium | reverse complement strand
GCTCCGGCCGCTCTCCGCTGACTGATAGATGGCCTCGGCAACCTCGATCGCCCTCAGTCCGTCGTATCCCGTGATGGCGGGCGGCTTGCCCGCGCGGATTGAATCCATCAGCTCCGACAGGAATCGATGCCCCATGATGCCTGCGTAGCCGGGCTGTGGCCGGAGTTCGAAGTCCAAGTGCTGGCGGGCCGGCTGCGAGTACTCACCCGAATCGCTGCACACGAACAAGCGTTCTTTGACGCCCTCGAACGACGGACTCCAGGAGAGCACGCCAGCCGTCCCACGCAGGGCGAGATAAAGGTCGCGCCCAAAAGGGTAGGAATCCGGCACGGTGTAGCTGATGTCGAGGGCCAGCACCGTGCCGCGTGAGAATGTCAGCAACGCGAAGGAATTGTCTTCGATATCGTACTGCTGATTCACGCGCACGGTTTTGCCGATCACTTCTACAACCTCGTCCGACAACAACCAGCGGTAAAGGTCAATCCAGTGAACCCCAAGGTTCATCATAGCGCCGCCGCCGCTGCGCGCCTTCTCGAGCATCCAGCCCGCGTTGCCGTCAATGTAGCGCGAGAGGCGTCCCGCGGCGCAGCGTCCTTCGCAGCCCACAATGCGGCCCGTCACTCCTCCCACGACCAGCCGCCTCATTTCCTGGGCAACGGGATGGAATCGCCAAGCGTAAGGGGTTGAGAGAATCACGCCGGCCTTCCGAGCGGCGGCGATCATGCTACGTATGCCATCGGCGGAGGCCGCCATGGGTTTTTCCACCAGGACATGCACGCCGCGCTCCGCGCAGGCCACGGCAGCCTCGGGGCAATCGGCATGAGGAAGAAAAATCGCCGCCAAGTTAAGCCGCTCCTTCTCGAGCAGCTCCCGCCAGTCGGCGTACCCGCGTACGTGAAAGTCTTTGACGAAGTTTTCCAGCACGGCAGGATTTGCGTCCGAGGCAGCAATCACCTCCACCCCGGGAATGGCCTGGAACAGAGTCATGTAGCTGCGCGGATGCAGATGGCTTAAGCCCAAGATGCCTACGGACAGTTGTTGATGTTGTGTCACGGGTCCCCTGTCACACTTTCAAGATACTCGGAAAACAATTTCAAATGGCAAATTGCAAATGGCAAATGTTAAATAAACCATTTGAATTTTGCAATTTGCCCTTTGCCGTTTGAAATCGCTTTGTGGCTGCTGTAATGCCCCCACCACCCCCTGCCCCTCCTCAGTGAGGAGGGGAGTTCCGCTCCTTGGTAAGGAGGGGGTAGGGGGTGGTTGCTAAATCTAAAACTTCCCGTCCCGCGTTTCGAAATGCGTGGGCTTGCCGAGGTTCGTGCCGCCACTCTTGATCCAGTGTGCGATCCACTCAATCATCTGCTCGACCGGCACGGAGGGATAACCGAAAAGGCGGAAACAGCGTGCAGCATTATTCAGCAGAGCGGTAGGTGATTCCTGGCCTTCCAGAATCGGCTCTTTGCCGAAAATCTCGCCGAAGCGCCTGGCGACGGCTCGAATCGAAAGCGTCTCTGGTCCGGTCAAGTTCAGGATCAAGGGAGGAGACTGGCAATGCGCAAGGCTTCGCAGCGCGATCGAGTTCACGTCGCCCTGCCAGATCACGTTGGCGGCGCCCGCCGCCACATCCACGCCTCGACCTTCAAAAACTCGGCTCGCGATATCCACCAGCACGCCATAACGGAGTTCGACGGCGTAATTCAGTCGCAGCAACGTGACGGGCGTCCCATGCCGTGCCGAGAAGTATTCGAACATGCGCTCGCGCCCCAGCACCGATAGCGCGTAGTCGCCGACCGGCGCGGGGGTGGTTTCCTCCGTGGCACCACCCGTCATCACGGGCAGGAAGGGATAGATGTTGCCGCTCGAGAAAGCGACGATTCGGGAATTTCGGTAACGCTCGGCGATGAGCGTCGGCACGTAGACGTTCATCGCCCAGGTCAGGCTCTCTTGACCCGTCGAGCCGAACTTCCGTCCTGCCATGAAAATCACATTCGGCGCGTCGGGCAAGGTCGCAAAATCTGAGGGCTCGAGCAAGTTCACGCACCGGATCTCGACCCCCGCAGCCTCCATGAGATCGGCGTCTAAGTCCTCGCAATGAACGTCCGTCCCAAAGACACGGATCTTCGCGCCCGCGGCTTGGACCGCCCGGCCGGCCCGCAAAGCCAGGCACGGACCGATCTTGCCGCCTACGCCCACGATGACGAGGTCTCCCTCGAGCTTGCTGAAAAACGCGATGTCCTCCGCGCTGGGAGTGCTGAGGAGTTTCTTCCAGTTCTGCTGCCGTCTGAATCAAATTTGTCATGCCGAGAAATCTAGAACATGCCTCGCCGGCAAGTCAAGCACACCGAGCAACCGCGACCCTGCCCCCAACGAAGACAGCCCTCTCCCTTGGGGAGAGGGTGTCCGTCGACAGCGTTGTCTTCAGCCGTCGGCGGACGGGTGAGGGGTTGGTTCCTAAGGATGCAGAAAGAGCGAATTCAAATGGCAAACGGCAAACGGCAAAATTCAAATGTTTTGCGATTTGTCGATTTTTCAGATCTTAAACCATTTGCCATTTGACCTTTGCCATTTGCCTTTTGAATTGCTCTTAGTCTTGCGTCCAGCGTGTTAACTCTCGACTCGATTTGTTAAGCGTGCAACCGACCCCTCACCCGTCGCGCTTCGGCTGATTAAACCGCCGAAGCCCGACACCCTCTCCCCTCGGGAGAGGGCACTGCTAACTTCGGGATTGGGGAGAGGGCTTTGCTAACGTCCAAAGTGCAGACAGGTCGTGTGTAACTGCGCGACTGGAGTACAATACCTCTATTCCTAAACTCGAGGTGGTGATCTCCGTGTCCTCTGTGCGTTCTGTGGTGAATGCATTCTCCGGCCGTCTAAGAACTATGACGTCCGCCGACATCCCTGCCGGCATGCGCTTGAAAGAAATCGCAGGATGGAACCAAACGCAGGAGGACTGGGAACGATTCCTCGAGGCCGCGCCCGAGGGTTGTTTCGTCGCGGAGTGGAACGGACAGGTGGCGGGCACCGTGGCGACCATCATCTACGAGCAGCGTTTCGCGTGGATCGGCATGGTGCTGGTCGACCCAACGCTGCGCGGCAAGGGTATTGGGACAGCTCTCCTCATCAAAGCCATTGACTACCTTGACGCCAAGCGGGTCCCGTGCATGAAGCTCGACGCCACGCCGCAGGGCAAACCCATTTACGCGCGCCTGGGATTCAGGGACGAATACGAAATTGAGCGGCACAGCCTGACGCGCGAAGCTTACGGAGACTCTCCTGGTTTGGGCGTAGCGCCGACCTTCAGAGCCTGCCCTGAGCAGAGCGAAGGGTCGGCAAGTGCTGACCTGAAGGCCAGCGCTACGAATCAAACTGGAACGCAGACGGCCGCAGCCGGCGCGGAGAGCCTCGATGCGCTTCTGGAATTCGACCACAAGGTCTTCGGCGCTGACCGCAGTGCTCTCTTGCGCTCTCTCGCAAAGTCGGCGCCGGAGTTAGTCGCCATCGACCGGTCCGGAGGCGCCGTCGAGGGATTCGCGCTCGGCCGTCAAGGCTCGCTGGCAGACCAACTCGGCCCCTGGGCGGCGGCAAACGCTTCCGCGGCGCGCGAGGTTTTCGACGATTTTCTCCGCCGCTCCCGGCGGCCGGTTGTCTTTGTCGACGTGCTGAGAGACAATGCTTGGGCGCCCGCGCTTCTGGCCGCTCGCGGATTTCAATTTTCCCGCAGTCTGACAAGAATGTACCGCGGCGAGAACGCGCATCCCGGCCGGCCTGACTTGCTGGGCGCGATACTCGGTCCGGAGTTTGGCTGAGCTCCACCGGCGTCCTGTACCTTGCATCTGCCGCATAAGCCAGCCCCGACACGTCGTGGCGACACACAGCCGGCCGCGAGGACTTCGAGAGCCGCGAAGCGGCGGCAGATAGTAGCCCACGGCGTGAGCCGTGGGTTAGATCCCTCGCCCCGCCTTCGGCACCCCTCTCCCGCGCGGCGGGAGAGGGGACGGGGGTGAGGGGCACGCACGGACCCACGGCTTGCGCCGCGGGCTACTCGCTGTCGGCCCTCCGGGCCTGTGGTAACGATCATTCAGACCTACATTGCAATCGGCCACGGTGTTAGGTTTGCGGTTACGCCGCTGCTGCCGTGGACTACCCTACCCCGCCCAGTGGCACACGAATCGGCCATACTGCATCGGGTAATAAACGAAATGGAGTTACACGACACACATGGCTTTTTCCCCGCGCTCACGTGTCTTCTACGGTTGGTGGATTGTTGTCGCCGCCTTTCTGAATCTCTTTTTCGCCGTCGGCATCGTCTTTTACGGATTCCCGGTCTTTTACCCTTCCCTCATTGAGTCGCTTCATTTTTCCCGCCAGCAAGCCACTACTGGAATGTTCCTGGGCTTCGCGGCGGCGACGCCGCTCCTGTTTCTGGTGGGTGCCCTGATCGACCGCCTGGGCGCGCGCTCGGCAATCCTGATCGGAACGGGCTTTGTGGGCGCGTCGCTTTTCTTGATGGGCGGTATCCACACGCTCACCCAATATTACCTGCTCTGCTTCACCGAGGTGCTCGGATACGTCTCCGCCGGCCCCATTGCCAATCAGGTCCTGGTGGCCAACTGGTTTCGCAAAATGCGAGGCCGCGCTATGGGCTATGCCTACCTGGGCCTCGGCTTCGGCGGCGCCGTCTCGCCGCTTCTGGTCCATTGGCTGATCGAAACCGCCGGTTGGCGCAAAGCCTTCGAAGTGATTGGCGTTTTGATCGTCGC
>CAWIUZ010000393.1:0-29904 GCA_963838915.1 uncultured Acidobacteriota bacterium | reverse complement strand
AAGCTGCCCGCCGTGGCGGACCAGCCGGGCGGGGACGGCGATCAGGACCCGCCGCAAGGTGGCGATCATCGCCTTGCCGCCGCGGGCGCCGTGGCCTTCGACCAGCTCGCCGCCCTGGATGAGCCCGGTGAGCTGGTGCAGCCAGGCGGCGATGGCCGCGGCGATCAGCGAGGCCCACATCCACGCGGTGTTGACCTGCTCATGCCCGGATGGCAGGTGCCGCAGCGCGGCGCCGTGCTTGGAGTCGCGGAAGATGTTCTCGGCGCTGGTGCGGTGCCGGTACCAGTGCTCTACGGCGGCCGCCTTGGCCGGGGTGGAGCAGTCGAGGTTGGTGCAGATGAAGCTGTAGGCGTAGATCGCCGGCTGCTGCTCCAGCTCGGGGAACAGCATGGCCCGCTCATCGGGGTGCAGGGTGCGGCGGCGGCGCGACCGGGGATCGGCGGAGACCTGATCGGGGTCCAGCCTGACCCGGCGGATCAGCAGCACCGTGCTGTCGGGCCAGTCGGCGGGCCGGTACGGCGACACGGCGACCTGCGCGTTGTCCATGTCGATCGCGTCCCGCCAGCCATCGTCGGGTACCGCGGCCAGGGCCTTCCACATGCTGGGGATCCGCTTGGCGCCGATCGCGGCGATGTTCTCCGTGGCGGCGGCGCGGGCCAGCTCCCCGGCGAAGTACCCGGCATCGGCGCGCAGCGCGATCTTGCGGCCGGCCTGCGGCCGCCCCGTCGCGGACGGCTTGCGGCAGGGCGGCCAGCGCCCGGCCCAGCAAGCCTGTCACGTGCGAGTGGGTTCTGGTCGCCTGCGAGCAGGCCAGCGGCCAGCCGGATCTCGGTTTCGGCCCAGGAGGCCACGTGCGGGCGGCTCGCCGCCCTGGTAGTTGTAGGCCACCCCGCGCTTCTTGCTGCCGTAGACCTCCACGTCGGTGGCGTCGATGTCGATCGTCACCGGGCCTTCGGCCAGCTCGGCCGTCCGCTCCGCCGGCAGCAAGCTGACCATCGGCGCCGTCGCCGCCGCGAGGCCGGCCTCCGCGCCCCGCCAGTGCCCGGCGGTGAACCGGCGCGCGATCCCGGTCGCGGTCGAGGCTCGGCCTGTGTCTATTGATCCCAACCAGCAATCCTTTCCCTGAGTTAAAATACGAGGAACATCGAAAGCGAACGCCCCGATCGTCACGGGCGCGGGGCTTGGGGCCGGAGAGCCGTTTTGGACGCGCAGGGCCGGAGTCGCAAAGGGGGTCAAATGTCGGGAGAACCTCGTTTCAAGCAAGGATACAAGTCAACCGAATGGCTACGACGGCATCCCCCTGGAGGCGACACGCCTTGGGATATTGGCAAACCTGACTTCAACCTGATTCAGACCGTAGCCGCAACGCCCATAAGACCCTGCAAAGCATTGGAAATTGGATGCGGAACTGGCGATAACGCCATATGGCTTGCGCAACAAAACTTCCAGGTAGTGGGAATTGATGCTTCGGAGGTAGCGATTGAGAAGGCAAAATCAAAAGCCGGAGAAAGCAACGTGAAATGCGACTTTACAGTGAGTGACATCATGACAAGCCGCATTGAAGGGGCGCCTTTTGGCTTGGCATTTGATCGCGGGTGCTTTCATACCTTAGGTTCGGACCAAGAACGGAGGAGGTTTGCTGAAATCGTCCATGGCTATTTGGGAACAGACGGCCTATGGCTCAGTCTGATTGGCAGCGCTGATGAACATCGCGAGGGCCCCGGCCCGCCACAACTGACCGCAAGAGATATCGTGAATGCTGCGGAGCCATACTTCGAAATCCTGTCGCTCGTTTCTGGCTCTTTCGGAGCGAACCGCCCCCACCCGCCCAGAGCCTGGGTTTGCCTGATGCGGAGCAGGCGCTAAACAATAATGGAAGACCAAGCCGTACTGATTCTAAACGGGATAGGTGGTACGCCCGGGGTGATTCGAACACCCGACCCCTTGCTTCGTAGGCAAGTGCTCTATCCAGCTGAGCTACGGGCGCAGAGCGAAGCACAGGAACTTGTGCCTATGCGGCCATCGCCACGGCGAGCGCCGGTGCGAGTTGACCTTGGATCATTGTGCAACGAGAGCACGTGTCTGTCAATCCACGATTCGCGAGGAGTGCTGGCCATTCAAGCACCGCCCCATCCCGTCCGATATGGGAGGGAAGAGTCGCTGGAAGTTCACAACTTGCGCAGTGGAGGGAAGTATCATGCCGGAATTCGTAGCTTTATCCCCAAACGTCGAGGTGCTCGGCCAGACCGTGCTTGCCGTCGTTGAGGGCATGGGGGCCTTTCGTAACCTGGCGCTGGAGATCCTGAAGAGGCATGGAGTGGACAGTCCGAACCCAGAAGGTTGGTATAAGCAGCAACCCTGGCTGGACTCGTTCAAGGAGATCTACGAGCGGGTTGGGAAGTCGACCTTGAACCTGATCGGACAGAAAATCCCGGAGAATGCTAAATTCCCGCCCGAGATCGACTCCATCGACAAAGCTCTGGCCTCCATTAATGTAGCCTATCACATCGACCACCGGGGAGGCGAGATCGGCCACTATGATTTCACCAAGCTCGGTCCCAACCGGGCCAGGATGGTATGCGCCAACCCTTATCCTTGCGAGTTCGACCTGGGTCTCATCCAAAGCATGGCGCGGCGCTTCCAACCGGCGGGTCGCACTCCCTCCGTGACCCACGACGAAACGCAGTCGTGCCGCCGCAAAGGTGGCGCTTCCTGCACCTACCTGGTCGCATGGTAGGTCCAAACAGCGAGAGGGGAGGGTCAGACTTGCTTCGCGAGGTGGCCGGGTCTGGCGAGTGCAGCGGCTTCCTCGACGTCTGCGGCTGCCAAGTCCACCCCTCTTCCCGCAAGCCGCGCCGGTGTTTTCGTGACACCCGCGGATGTGGCGGCCGTCCGTTCCGCAGGCTCCGTTTCCCAACTAAGCGGCTCGATGGCAGGCTGGCGGCGGCTCGCGACGGTTTTCGTACTCGCGCAAACTTGACCAGCCAGGCCGCTGCTGGGCCGTGATGACGCACGCCTGCCCGGGCCAGCCTCTGTGAGGCAGAGAATCCAAACCTGACTCTTGTTTCGATCCCACCTCTTCCGCTCAGAATCCATAACCGTTTTCGGTTTTCGCGACCGGCCGCACATGGCTTTTTTATATACTCCATGGGCGCGGGTGGTGGCGCGGGCGTGAAGAACGGCGTGCGCGCCACCCATTCAACCACAGAAAGAGCCACACACTCTTGGCGGAGGACGGAGGCGTAAAGGTTGTGGTATAGTCGGCAGGAATCTGGAGGGGGATGTCATCCATGTCGATTGTCGAGCAGATTGAAAAAGACTTGGTGGGGGCCATGAAGGCGAAGGAAGAGCTAAAGCTTTCGGTGCTTCGAATGGCGAAAGCGGCGCTGATGAACAAGAAGGTTGAACTTGGCAAGCCGGTGGGAGATCAGGAAGCACTGGCGGTTCTGCGCACGCTCATCAAACAGCGGCGCGATTCCACAGAGCAATTCCGCAAAGGCAAGCGCGACGATCTGGCGGACAAGGAAGAAGCCGAGATCAAGATCATCGAGCTCTACTTGCCGGCGGGCGCCAGCGCGGAAGAGATCGACGCCGCAGTAGCTTCCGCCATCCAGGAGACTGGCGCCACCAACGCCAAAGATATGGGCAAAGTGATGAAGGCCACAATGGCCAAGTTGGCGGGAAAGAACGCGGACGGCAAACAAGTGAGCGAAAAAGTTCGCGCCCGGCTCGGCGGGTGAAGACAGCGTTCAGTCTTCAGCAGTCAGCCATCAGCTTTCAGCAGTAGGGCCGAGGTTGTGGTTTTTGTAAAGACTGGCATGCCCGTTTCCAGGGCAGCGACGTGGCCGTGGTTTCGGCCCCGGACCTCCGTAATTAATACTCGGTGCAGCCTCCACTTCAATTCGAGGAGATTTATGGCCACTCAACCGACACGAGAAAGCCAACCTGCTGAATTTCGTCCCTACGTGCCCGCGGAGCAGGCGCCACCCGAATTCACTGTGCGCGCCGTCATCCTGGGGGCGCTGCTGGGTATCGTCTTCGGGGCGGTCACTGTTTACCTGGCATTGCGCGCCGGGCTGACGGTGAGCGCCTCGATTCCCGTCGCGGTGCTTTCCATCAGTATTTTCAAGTGGCTGGGGCGATCGACCATTCTCGAGAACAACATCGTGCAGACGGCGGGTTCGGCGGGCGAGTCCATTGCCGCCGGTGTGGTCTTCACCCTGCCGGCGCTGATCTTTCTCGGCTACTCTCTCGGCGTTGCGGACATCCCTCGAGTGCTGCTGCTGGCGCTGGTGGGAAGCGTGCTGGGAGTCCTGTTTATGATTCCCCTGCGACACCAGTTGAACGTAGTGGAACACGGCGCGCTGACTTATCCCGAAGGCACGGCTTGCGCGGATGTTCTCATCGCCGGCGAGAAGGGCGGCAGTTTCGCCGGCAAGGTCTTCGCCGGCTTCGGGCTGGGCCTTATTTACAAGCTCCTGAACGAAGCCCTGTTTTTCTGGCGCCCGCGGCCGATCTACCAACCGGGGTGGTTTTCGGGCGCCACCGTGGCGGCCGACATCACGCCGGAGTACCTCGGCGTGGGCTACATCATTGGCCCGCGCACGGCGGGGATGATCTTCGCGGGCGGCGTGCTCTCCTGGCTGGTCATCATCCCCATGATCAAGTTCTTCGGCGCCGGGCTCGAGCACACCATTTTCCCCGGCACAGTCCTCATCCGCGACATGGATTCCTTCGCGATCTGGCGCGCCTACATCCGCCCCATCGGAGCAGGGGCTGTGGCAACAGCAGGATTGTTCACTTTGGGCCGCACGCTGCCGACCATTGTGCGCGCCCTACGTTCGAGCTTCGGGCAGTTGCGAAAGGGCAAGGGTGGGACCGAGCGCGTCGCAGCCATCCGCACAGAGAGAGAACTGCCCGGTACCGTGATTTTTGGCGGATCGGCGGCGATGATCGTAATCGTCTGGGCCGTGTTGGCTTTCCGGATCAACCCGGGCGTAAGCGGCAACCTGATCGCCTCCGTGCTGGTCGTGGTTTTTAGTTTTCTTTTCGTAACTGTGTCGGCGCGCATCGTGGGACTGATCGGAGCATCCGCGAATCCCATTTCAGGCATGACCATCGCGACCCTGATGCTGACGGCGCTGCTCTTCGTCGCCGCGGGTTGGACGGGCGGCTCGTACCCTGCCGTTGCGATCTCGATAGGCGGCATCGTTTGCGTCGCAGCCGCCGTCGGGGGAGCCACCTCACAGTCCCTCAAGTCCGGCTTCCTGGTCGGAGCCACTCCCAAAAGCGCCGAAACGGCCATGATCGTCGGTGCGCTCACCTCCGTTCTGGTGATCGGATTCACTTTGGTGCTGCTCAACCGAGCCTACACGCGGGTCGAGCCTTTCTCTTTGCAGAACGTCGCCATGAGCGCGGAAATGCGCGTGGTGGGTGAGGCTTCGCGAAACGGCAAGGGCTACCAGGTGATCAACGTCATTGGCTCGCATACCATTCCAGACGGCCGATATTACTATGATCCGTCAACCAGGCAGATTGACTTCCAGGAGCGCGTCGGCATCGGCTCCGAGCGCCTACCCTCGCCGCAAGCGGTGCTGATGAGTACAGTCATCAATGGCATCCTGCGCCGCAGCCTGCCCTGGGGGCTGGTGCTGTTGGGAGTATTCATCGTCGTGGTCATGGAATTGTGTGGCGTGCGCTCGCTGGCCTTCGCCGTGGGTTCCTACTTGCCCATCGCCACCACTGCCCCCATTTTTATGGGCGGGGTGGTGAGCGGGCTGCTCCAGAAGGTTACCAAGCGGCAGGAAGGCGAAGTCTCGAGCGGCGCCTTGTTCGCCGCCGGGCTCATCGCGGGCGGCTCCATCGGAGGCCTGATCTTGGCCGCGCTGGTCGGGTTCGAGGTCGACCAGAAAGTTGCCATCGGAACCAGGTATTGGCCGGGACTCGCCAACTCGAGTGCTCTCGGCCTGCTGCTTTTCCTGGCGATGGCAGGTGCACTATTCGCCGTGGGCAGAAAGAAACTTGAATGAGTTTCTTGTAGCGCGGTTCCCCTCACCCGAGCCGCGTCGGCTGGTGAGAGCGCCGGCGTGGGCCACCCTCTCCCCCAACCGGGAGAGGGTAGCTCTGCCACCTGTCCGCGCGTCAGCGAACGCCTGGCCTTTATCCTTTATCCTTCCTTCTCTGCAGTTGCCCCTGGCGCCTGAAACCCGGCACCTTAAACCTGAACTATGATAGGCTTTTAGATATGCCGCGCTACCGACAGGTTGCATACTCGTTCGGTCCGCCGCTCACGCGGGTGGTCAAGCAATTGATCATTGTCACGACAGCGGCGTTCGCGGTCACCTACATTCCCCAGCAGATTTTCGGCTGGAGCGCCCCCTACGCCTGGTTCGCGCTTCAGCCCTACGATGTCCTTCACCGCCTGTATATCTGGGAACTCGCCAGCTACATGTTTCTTCACGTGGGCTTTTTTCACATCCTGTTCAATATGTTTGCGCTCTGGATGTTCGGATCAGACCTGGAAAGTTTATGGGGCCGGGAAAAATTCCTTTTCTATTATTTCCTAACCGGCATCGGCGCCGGAATCTTTGATGTGGCGCTGAACGCAATCTTGCCCGGCAGCACAGGTTCAGCCACGGTGGGAGCCTCGGGAGCGATTTACGGTCTATTGCTCGCCTACGGTTTGCTTTTTCCTGACCGGCCAATCTATCTGTACATGCTCATCCCGATCAAAGCGAAGTGGTTCGTGGTGATCATGGGAGTCATTGAACTGGTGAGTTCATTTGGAACCCCCGGGTCAGGCATTAGCCACGTGGCCCACCTGGGCGGAATGCTCTTCGGCTACCTTTACCTCCGCGGTCCGCATTTGCCCTCGTTCAAATTCCCAATGCGATTCCAGGATTGGCGGCGCGCACGCTTGCGCAAAAAGTTCGAAGTGTACATGCGAAAGCAGGAAAGAAAGGATGACGCCGGCCGTTGGATTAATTAAAGGCAGTGGCTAGTGGCTAGTGCCTAGAAGCTGTTCCAAAACCTTCTGTACCCGATTGCAGCGGGGATGGTCGACTGCGCGGGAAGCCGTGCTCCCCGGAGGGGAGCAAATTGAGTAGCCGGGGGTGAAACCCCCGGACCAAAGCCCCACACCCCGCCTCCGGCACCCCTCTCCCCGCGGGCGGGGAGAGGGGAAAGGGGGTGAGGGGTCGACGTTTCCGGGGGCGTTGCCCCCGGCTACTCATGTTCAGCCCCTGCGGGGCTGAGCGCTCGAGCGGTGGCCGGGGATCATGGGCGGCATTCAGCAAGGTAATTACAGGGCTTTAGCCCCTGAAGCGGCTTGGCTTCAGGGCCTAAAGGCCCTTCCAACCCTGCACCCATAGACGGCGGGGCTAAAGCCCCGCCCTTCCGTTGGCCACTTGAAATTGCGCTCATTAAACCAACCAAGCACTTAGCACTAGCCCCTTAGGACTGAAGGTCAACCCATGAATCTTCTCAAGGTCTACATTACCCGCCCCTTGCCGTCGGCGGCGGTCGAGCGTCTTGCGGCGAGGTGCGAAGTGAGGATGCGTCCTGAAGATGCACCGCTCGATGCCGCGCAACTGGCGGAGTCGTGTCGCGAGATCGAAGGCCTGCTGGCCACCGGAGTGCGCGTCAGTGAAGATGTGATCGCTCAGGCGCCGCGCTTGCGCGTGGTCGCAAACGTCGGGGTCGGCTACGACAACATCGATGTGGCCGCCTGCACGCGCCGCCGGATTCCGGTCACCAACACGCCCGACGTGCTCACCGAAACCACGGCGGACTTGGCGTTCGCGCTTCTCATGGCCGCGCCGCGCCGCCTTGTGGAATGCGACCGATACGTGCGCGAGGGCCAGTGGCAGCATCCAAAATGGGAATTGTTATGGGGCGCCGATATCCATGGCAAGACGTTGGGCGTGTACGGACTGGGACGAATCGGCAAGGCTGTAGCGCGCCGCGCCCGCGGCTTTTCCATGCGCGTCCTTTATCATGATATCGTCAGCGCCGCACCCGCCCTCGAGCAGGAACTCGGCGCACAGTTTGTGGATCGCGAGACACTTCTCCGGGAAGCGGATTTCCTGACCCTGCACGTTCCGCTCACACCCGAGACCCATCACCTTATCGGCGTGCGCGAGCTTGCCATGCTCAAGCCCACAGCCTTCCTCATCAACGCGGCGCGCGGCAGTTGTGTGGACGAAGCGGCGCTGGTCGAGGCGCTCGAATCGAAACGCCTGGCCGGAGCCGGGTTAGACGTGTTCGAGCACGAACCGCATGTCCATCCCGCGCTTCTGAGCATGCCGAACGTCGTGCTGGCGCCTCATGTGGGGAGCGCTACGGCACAAACACGCCTGGCGATGGCCATACTGGCGGCGGAGAATCTCCTCGCGGCCCTCGAAGGCCGCCGCCCGCCTAACCTTGTCAACCCCGAAATCTACGCGTAGCCGTCCAGGCGCCCCCCCCGCGAACGCGGGCGTCCATACGTGCTCCGGATTGCAATGGATTCCAGCTTCAGCACAGCCCCGTCAGGGGCGCCATAAAGTAGCCCAGGCCGTGAGCCCTGGGTTGGACCGCCCTCACCCCGCCTGCGGCACCCCTCTCCCGCCCGAGCGGGAGGGGGGAAAAGGGTGAGGGACCGCCTCACGAACCCACGGCCTAGAACCTGTGAAAAAATCGTTGCCTGTCATTCTGAGTGAAGCGAAGGATCCCGGCAGTTTCTTGTGGTCCAGCGATTTACGAACAACTACAGAGATCCTTCGCTACGCTCAGGATGACACTTTCCGAATTTCTTCACACCTTCCTACGCCGTGGGCTACTTGCTTACGCCCGCTCCGCGGGCTGACATACTCAACGAACGTCTGGGACACGACACTAGGCTGCGAGCCGGGCCACTTAAGTCATCGCTCGATTTGCCGATAAACAGTACTTTCGTGCTCTAGCAGGTTGTCGGGCAGAAAAATAGTATTAGCTATTAAGTGCAACCCAGGGAGGCTACGATGAAGCTGTTGGCAATCTGCTGGACGGCTGGGTGGGTCGTCGCCGCAATCCTTATAGCCGCCAGGAAGGGGCGCTCCATGGCGCGCGCAGCCTTGGAGGCGTTGATCCTTGGGCCGTTCGTCCTCTTACTACTCAACCTTGCGAAACAGGCAAAGAAAAAGTGACAACACCTGGCGGGGCACGCCAGGCTTTCTCGAAACGGGAATTCTCGCTTCGCCTAACGAGGCCTGCAAAACATTGTGACGGACCAACCCCCTCACCTGTCCGTCGGCTGACGGACACCCTCTCCCCCAAGAGGGCGAGGGCATAAGCTCGAGTTGTTTCTCCCCCTCGCCCCCTTGGAACCTTGGCTCGAAATCACTGCTCAGAATGAGACGTACGGCCGTCTCCCCGGGGATGCGTGCTGCTGCAGCATCCGGCGGCTGGCGCCACCGCTGTGGACCTCGTGTTATACTGCGCGGTTAGCTATGCGAAGGTAGAAGCGACATGCCAAAGAAGGTGACGCTGAAGTTTCTCGCGGACCGTTTAAGCCTCTCCAAGTCAGCGGTCTCGAGTGTTCTCAACAACGCTCCCTTAGCCCGAAGCTTTACGCCCGAAACTCGCGAGCGCATCTTTAAGGCCGCCAAGCAATACAACTATAAGCCCAACTACTTCGCCCGCTATCTCAACCAGCAGCGCAGCTACCTGATCGGCGTGCTTTCGCCCGATCTGGCTGAAGGCTATGACGCCAGCGTCTTGGGGGGAATCGAGGAATACCTTCTGCACAGCGACTACCGCTACTTTCTGGCTACTCACGAATGGTCCAAGAACCGCATCGACCGCACCATACAAATGTTCCAGGAAAGGGGCGTGGACGGCCTCATACTCATCAACACCTCGCTCACCTCGCCGGTGGATCTTCCGCTGGTCGTGATCGGCAAAGGCAACCGCATCAAAAGCGCCATCTCGATCGCCATTGACAACCACGCGGGCATCCAGAGCGCGCTCGAGCATCTGGCCTCTTTGGGCCACTCTAAAATCGCCTTTATCAAAGGCCACAAAGAAAGCGCGGATACTGAAGACCGGTGGAACGGCGTTGTCGCGGCGGCTCGGGACCTCTCGATAAAGCTCGACCAGAGGCTGGTAGTGCAACTGGAACGGCTCGGCGCACAGCAGATCTCCGGCATTGAAGAAGGCGCGGCTTGCGCCCAAACGCTCATCGCCCGCGGCCGTGAATTCACTGCCTTGATGGCCTTCAACGACAGCTCTGCCATCGGCGCAATCAACCACTTTCGAGAGCGTGGATGGCGCATCCCGCAGGACCTCTCCGTTGTGGGGTTTGACGACGTCGCCGCGGCCCGCATCGTTTTTCCCGCCCTCACCACCGTGCAACAACCTCTGCGATTGATGGGTGAAACCGCCGCGCGCGAAGTCATCGAGGCGATCACGAATGGGATGAAGAAGCGGCAACTGGTACTTACCCCGAAGTTGATTATCCGCAATTCCACCGCACCTGCGAACTCAGCTACCTCGAAGCAAGCTTAGTGCTTGGTTGGTTTAATGAGCCCAATTTCGAACCGCCTTCGGAAGGGCGGGGCTTCAGCCCCGCCGCCTATGGGTGCCGGAGTGGAAGGGCCTTTAGGCCCTGAAGCCGAGCCTCTTCAGGGGCTAAAGCCCGGTAATTACCTCGCGAGATTAGCGGCGGGGCTGAAGCCCCGCCCTTCCGCTTCCGACAAATAAGTTCGCTCACTGATTCACGCTCAGCGCTAGCAGCCCTTCCACGAGTGTGGCAGCCTCCAAAAGAATCCCGCCGCCCGGGCGTCCCTCGTGGCCGCTTTTCCAGAAAATAACCCTTGACAAACCCGAAACGCTGGAGTGAAATCGCGCTTCTTAAACCGGTTCAGTTCTATAGTTGCTGATGCCACGTCTCGGACACCTTGTCCGGTAAGGAAGGGAAATTACCTTGAGCGTACAGGGTCAGAGCGAATTGGTGCAAGAGACGAAAACGGAAAGCAGCAAGCTCCCCTTTCTCGAAAAAGTAGGGTACGGAGTCGGCGATACTGCCTCGAACTTCTACTGGCAGACGTTCCTCAATTTTCTGTCCTACTTCTACACTGACGTTTTCGGTCTCAGCGCCGCCGCCGCGGGCACCATGTTCCTGGTGGTTCGCGTTCCAGACACCTGCATCGACCCGCTGATGGGGGTGATTGCGGATCGCACCCATACGCGCTGGGGGCATTATCGCCCTTACTTGTTGTGGGGATGCCTGCCGATGGCGTTGCTGGGGGTGGCGATGTGCACCACTCCCAACTTGGGCGCGCACGGTAAGCTGATCTATGCGTATGTGACCTACAGCCTGATCATGCTGGCATACACGTTCATCAATATTCCCTACGGCGCGTTGATGGGCGTTATTTCACCAAACTCCCTGGAACGCACCAGCGTCTCGAGCTACCGTTTCGTTCTCGCCTATGGCGGACTCTTTATGGTCCAAGGGCTCACCATTCCGATGGTAAAGCGCTTCGGCCACGGCAACGACCAGCGCGGCTTCCAGTTGGCGATGGCCGTATACGGAGTTCTGGCCATCGCTTTGTTCCTGGTTACTTTTTTCAGCACTCACGAACGCGTACCGACTGCGCATCGCCCGGGCGACGCGCTGAAAGACGACTTGCGGGATCTTCTGAAGAATGTGCCATGGGTGATGGTGTGTTTCATCGGTGTATTCGCGGTCTTCTTCATTTCGCTTCGCATGGGCGCCATCCTGTATTACTTCAAGTATTGCGTCGTCCAACCGGGGCAACTGTACCACTGCAACTACTCGCTCTTGGGATACCACGTGAAGGCCGCCCTCGGGCCCGAGGCCCTGGCGTCCTGGTTCATGGTCATCGGGACGGTAGGGGTGATCTTCGGGGCTGCGATGGCGCGCCCGCTCTCGACCCTTCTGGGCGGTAAACGGCGGGCGTACATCATCCTGATGACGACTGCAAGTATTTTGACGGTGTTGTTCTACTATGTCCCGCTCAGCAACATTCCGCTTATTTTCGTTACTCACATCGCGATTTCAACCTTGTTTGCTCCAACCTCGCCGCTGCTTTGGGCCTTCTATGCGGACACTGCGGATTATTCGGAATGGAAGACGGGACGCCGGGCGACGGGATTGGTCTTCTCGGCCGCATCATTCTCGCAGAAGCTGGGTTGGGCGGCGGGAAGCTCCCTTTTCCTGTGGCTGATCGGCTACGTCGGGTTCAAGGCTAACGTAGCCCAGCCTCTCCACGTGCAGACTGGAATACGCTGCATGATGAGTTTCTTCCCTGCGATTGTCGGCTTCCTCTCGGCGGCGGCAGTGCTATTCTACAAGCTGGATGATTCGACGATGGTCGAGATCGAGAAGGATCTCAAGCAACGCCGGGTCTGACCGGAGGTTGCTGCCTCAACAAGCTCTCGGAGGTTAACTTCTTGCGTGCCGCGAACGAACTGACTGCTGCCAAGGCGCTTGTCACAGGCCCCATGCACGGCCCGCATCCTGAAGTCGCGGAGGGCTCCTTCGTCGATATCCGGGGCGAACGGTTCTACCACCTCGCCCACTACGATGCGATTCCTCCCTTTTTCATGAGCATCGTGAGTGACTCGGACCACTGGCTTTTCATCTCCAGCAACGGCGGCCTGACGGCGGGCCGGAACGATCCCGATCATGCGCTGTTTCCGTATTATCCCGAGGATCGAATCCACGATAGCTCGGAGCACACAGGAAGCAAGACCATTGTTCGGGTGATCGACGACGCCGGCGCCGTGCTTTGGGAGCCGTTCTCCGGGCAAGGAGGCGGGCGCTATCGTGTGTCGCGCCATCTCTATAAGAGCGTTTACGGGAACAAAATCATCTTTGAAGAAGAGAACCACGATCTTGAGTTGTCGTTCTCGTGTGGATGGACGACCAGTGAGCGTTTCGGATTTGTCCGCTCGGCGCGACTGGTGAACCGGCGGGCCGACTCTGTTGCGGTTGAACTGCTCGATGGCATCCAGAACGTCTTGCCCTGCGGCGTTACGCGACGATTCCAATCGGAATACAGTACGCTCGTGGACGGGTACAAACGCACGGAACTCGAGCCCACGACGGGGCTGGCTCTGTTTCGTCTCTCGTCGATTCCAGTCGATAAGCCGGAGCCCAGCGAGGCGCTTCGGGTCAACGTGGCGTGGTGCGCGGATCTCGATGCCGAGGCGCGGCTCCTTTCAAGCGTTCAACTCGACGCGTTCCGGCGCGGCGCCGCCGTTGTGCCAGAAACGGATATGCGCGGGCGGCGGGGCGCCTATTTCATAAAGACCACCCTCCGGCTGCCCGGCCGGAGTGAAAAGGAATGGAAGATCGTCGCCGACGTAAACCAGGACGCGGCGGGCGTCAAATTACTCCTGCATGACCTTCGTTTCGCTGAAAACATCGCCGCGGCGATTGACGAGGACGTCGCCCACGGCACGGAGAACCTGGAGAAAATCGTCGCCGCGGCTGATGGTCTTCAGTTGACTCGCGACGAGCCCGCCAACTGGCGCCATTTTTCGAATACGCTCTTCAATGTAATGCGCGGCGGCATCCCGACCGAGGGCTACTGGATTTCGAGCGAGGATTTCAAGCTGTCGATCTCAAAAGCCAATCGGCCGGTAGCGGAAAAGCACGGAGCATTTCTCTCCGGACTGCCGGAATCGCTCTTGCATCGCGAGCTTCTCGAGCGTGTGCACGAAGAAGGCGATACGGATTTGGAGCGGCTTGCTAATGAGTATCTACCGCTCACCTTCAGCCGGCGTCACGGCGACCCAAGCCGCCCCTGGAATTCATTCGAGATCAAGGTGAAGGACGAGCATGGCCGCAAGGTCCTGTATTACCAGGGAAACTGGCGCGACATCTTTCAGAACTGGGAGGCCCTCAGCGTATCGTTTCCCGGCTTTGTTGAAAGCATGATTTTCAAGTTTCTGGACTCGTCAACGGCCGACGGGTACAATCCCTACCGCGTCTCGAGCGACGGTTACGATTGGGAAACGGTGGATCCGCATGACCCCTGGTCGTACATCGGCTACTGGGGCGATCACCAGGTCATCTACCTGCTGAAGCTGCTCGAACAGGCACGGCGGCATTATCCCGGCCACCTGCACGGGCTGTTGTCGCGCGCCGTGTTTTCCTACGCCAACGTTCCGTATCGTATCCTCCCGTATGAGTCGCTCTTGGCCGACCCGCGGAACACCATCACCTTTGACAGCGCGGCGCACGCGAAGATTATGATCCGCACGTCTGAGGTCGGGTCTGACGGAAAAGCGTTGCTCAGGCGCGACGGCACAGTCGCCCGCGCGAACCTGGCGGAAAAGATTCTTCTGGTGATTCTGACCAAGCTCGCGAACTTTGTTCCAGAAGCGGGCATCTGGATGAACACGCAGCGCCCCGAATGGAACGATGCGAACAATGCGCTGGTCGGGGCGGGCGCTTCGATGGTTACGCTTTACTATCTGCGTCGATTCCTGGTATTTGCCCGCGATTTGCTCTCCCCGCACACGGAGGAAGGAATTGAGCTGTCGGCTGAGTTAGCATCGTTTTTCGAACAAGTTTCGGACGCGCTCGAACGCTTCCTTCCGCTCCTCGCGAGCCCCATATCGGACCTCCGGCGCAGGGCGATTCTCGATGAACTTGGCCGCTCCGGCTCGCAATATCGCGAGAAGCTTTACGCGCAGGGCCTTTCGGCAGAACGCCGGCGGTTGCCGGCCGCGCAGGTGCGGACGTTCTGCGACGCCGCCCTACAGCACCTGGACCATTCGATCCGCGCCAACCGCCGCGATGACGGGCTCTACCATGCTTACAACCTGATGACGATCACGGCGGACGCAATCGGGATTCGGCGGTTGCACGAGATGCTGGAAGGCCAAGTGGCGGTGCTGAGTTCCGGGGCCCTCACACCTGGCGAGAGCTTGGCTCTCGTCGAAACGCTTCGAAACAGCAGTCTCTACCGTACTGACCAGAACAGCTACATTCTCTATCCCGACAGGCCCCGACCCCGCTTCCTCGAGAAGAACAACCTACCTCAGTGTGAAGTCGAAAAATCGAAGCTGCTGATGGCCATGCTGGAGAGCGGCGACCATCGCATCGTAATTCAAGACGTTGAGGGCGGCATTCATTTCAATGCGTCGTTTTCGAACGCAGCAGTACTCAAACAAGCCCTCCGCCAACTGACCGAAGGCGGCCTCCGGCAGCTTGCTGAAAAAGAAGAACAACAGGTCCTGGACCTCTACGAAAAGGTCTTCGATCACCAATCGTTCACGGGCCGCTCCGGCACGTTCTACAAGTACGAAGGACTGGGGTGCATCTACTGGCACATGGTCTCAAAGCTGCTCCTGGCGGTGCGTGAGACCTTGCAGCAGGCGGTCGAAAGCGGTGCTGATGATTCCACCCTGCAACAATTGCGCGGCCATTACATCAGCATTTATGAGGGGCTGGGTGTTCACAAGCCTCCTGCGCTCTACGGCGCCATTCCTACGGATCCGTATTCGCACACCCCCGCCTTTGCCGGCGCACAGCAGCCGGGCATGACTGGTCAAGTGAAGGAAGACTTCATTGCACGCATGGGCGAGATGGGCGTTCATGTCGAGCATGGCGAACTTGCGTTTGTTCGCGAGTTGATGTGCGGGACGGAGTTTCTCGCCCGGGCCAAGGAATTCCACTGCTGGGATGTCAAAGGCAACCCGAAGACAGTGAAACTTTCTGAGGGCACAATGGCATTTACCTACTGCCAGGTTCCCGTGGTGGCGCATCGAGTCGGCCCGCCCCAAATCCGGGTAACGTTTGCGGACGGATCTTCGCAATTGGTCGATGGGCTGAAGCTGGACGCGGCTATGAGTGCAGCTGTCTTCGAACGCCTGGGCATCATCCAACAACTCGATGTGTTCTATGGCTTTCAGAGCTAGCACTTAATGACGGAAATCGCCGTCACAAGGGGGCACTTTGGAAGGGCGGGGCTTCAGCCCGCCCTTCCTGGCACGCCGCAGTGCGACGCGGACTTTCGTCAGCAAGTACGAGTACAGCTAAGATTCGAGTAGTGTCCTAATTTCGGCGTAGCGCTGGCCTTTAGGCCAGCATCTGCCGACCTAAAGGTCGGCGCTACCAGTCAAATTAAGACACTTCCGAGATCGCGCTCCATTCGGCCTTCTCCTTATTGGTCCGTAACAAAACACCTCCGCCCAAGCCCGTTGGGAGTATAATGACGCGGGCGGCAGGAACCGACGCGGAAGTCCTAAGGCAGCTCCGAAGTGTGTTCGCCCCGCATAGAGATGTCGTTCGAAACAACAAGCCGTTACCGTCGAGGCCTGGCTCGAAACAGGACCGCATTCATCCTGTTCATGCTGGGCACAATCGTCGCGGGCGTGTCAACGCGCGGTGACCGTGCGGCCGCTCAGCCGAAGAGCAGCGCAACGGGTTCGGCGGCGCCCCTCGCCTCGATAACCATCGACTATCCCCTGGAAGACTCTGTTTTTCCTCCTGAGATTATCCCGCCGACATTCATCTGGCGCGACGCCGCGGGAAGCGCCACGCATTGGCGAATTGACATCTCCTTCGCGGATGGTTCAGCCCATTTGCTCGCCGAATCCGCCGGCGAGCCGCTGCCCATCGGCGAGATTGACCAGCGTTGCGTCTCCGCGACGAACCAGTTGCCGACACTCACTGCGGAGCAGGCTGCGGCGCACACCTGGATTCCCACGGCTCAAGTCTGGGATGCGATCAAGCAGCACTCAGTGGCAGGCCCCGCAGTAGTAACCATCAGCGGGTTCAGCGCACAAGATGCCAAACATGCCGTCTCCACCGGCCGCGTTACGATCTCAACCTCAAGAGATCCCGCCGGTGCGCCCATCTTCTATCGCGACGTGCCGTTAATGCCCTCCGAAACCGAAAAGGGAATCATCAAGCCCCTGGCTCCGAGTGCTATTCGGCTGATCCAATGGCGTCTGCGCGACATCGGGAAAAACGAGAGCCGCGTGGTTCTGAAGGACATGGTCACCTGCGCCAATTGCCATTCCTTTTCACGCGACGGCAAGACGATGGGGATGGACATGGACGGTCCCGCCAATGACAAGGGGCTCTACGCGATCGTCCCCGTCGAGCGCCAGATGACCATCAACACCAGCGATATGATCAATTGGAACCCTGCGCAGGACCCGAAGGTGAGCCTGAATCGCGTGGGATTCATGTCGCAAGTTTCTCCGGATGGGAAGTACGTGGTGACCACCGTGAACACGGCGGATCGGGCTCCCCAGAACAACTATTACGTTGTCAATTTCAAGGACTATCGCTTTCTTCAAGTGTTCTACCCCACGCGCGGGATTCTCGCCTGGTACAGCCGCGAAACCGGCCGCCGGGAACCTTTGCCGGGCGCGGATGATCCTGACTACGTGCAGGCGGACGGCGTCTGGAGCCCCGACGGCTGCTACCTGGTGTTTGCGCGAGCCAAGGCCAAGGAGCCTTATCCTCCCGACGGGAAGATGGCGGCCTACGCCAACGATCCGATTGAAGTGCAAATTCAGTACGACCTCTACCGGGTTCCCTTTAACGGCGGCAAAGGCGGGCAGGCAGTGGCCATCGCGGGCGCGTCTGACAACGGGGTGAGCAACACGTTTCCGAAAGTCTCGCCGGACGGGCGCTGGATCGTCTTCGTGAAGTGCCGCAACGCCCAACTGATGCGCCCCGACAGCCAGCTATGGATCGTGCCGGCAGCGGGCGGGCAAGCGCGGCGCATGCGCTCGAACACGCCGCTGATGAATTCCTGGCACAGTTTCTCGCCCAATGGCCGCTGGCTGGTGTTTTCCTCGAAAGCACGCTCGCCCTACACGCAGATGTACCTCACCCACATCGATGAGCAGGGCAACGACAGTCCCGCCATTCTGGTGGAGAATTCGACTGCCGCAAATCGTGCGGTGAACCTTCCCGAATTCGTGAACATTCCGCAAGACGGCATCGTGGCCATCGCCACGCCCGCTGTCGAAATGTACAAGAAATTCGATCACGCCGCGGAGTTGGGCGACAAAGGTCAATTCGAGGCCGCCATCGGCGAGTGGAAAGAACTCCTGTCGACAAACCCCGATGATTCCCGCATTCACAACAACCTGGCTACAGCTCTAACCCGCACCGGCCGATACACGGAGGCGATCCCGGAATTTGAAAGAGCCCTGGAGTTGAATCCCCAATATCACACGATTTACAACAATCTCGGGCGCACCCTGCTGGCGGCAGGAAAGCCGGACGGGGCGATTGTCACTTTCGAGAAAGGCTTAGAGTACTACCCTGAATCCCCGGACCTTCACGACCACCTGGGCCTCGCCCTGGCCAGCAAAGGGCGTTTCGACGAAGCCATGGCGGAGTTCAACAAGGCCTTGGAGATCGATCCGAATTACGCCGACGCCCACCGCAACCTTGGCCGCGCCTTGGCGATGTCGGGCCGCCCTGACCAGGCCGTTCCGCACTTTGAACGAGCCCTCGAGATCAATCCGGAGTTCGCGGAGGCCCAAAGCGAACTCGGCCGCCTCCTGGCCGTGGGAGGGCAATTCGACCAAGCCATCCCTCATTTGCAGAAGGCGCTGGCCATCAACCCCGACTTGGTGGAAGCCCACTATTATCTTGGCGCCTCGCTGTATTTTTCCTCAGGACGCACTCAGGAGGCGCTGGCTCAGTGGCGAGCAGCGCTGCGTGTCGATCCAAATTTCGTGCCGGCCATGAACGACGCCGCCCACGCTCTGGCTGCAAGCCCCAACGCTTCGGATCGCAATGGCAAGGAGGCGGTGAGACTCGCCGAGCGGGCTGTTGAGCTTTCTGGCGCGCGCAATCCCGCCTACCTTGACACGCTGGCGGCCGCCTACGCCGAGGTGGGAAGGTTCGCAGACGCCGTGGCGACCGCGCACAAGGCTTTGGAATTGGCCAGTCAGCAGCCCCACGGACAATTTGTCGAGGGTCTTAACACCCGTATCAAATTGTATGAGTCGCAGCGACCCTACAGAGACACCATGGAAGACGCCCCTTAGTGCTTAGTTGTGTTGATAAGCGCAATTATTCTTAGCCCTGGAAGGGCGGGGCTTTGCAGGCTGCGGAAGAAGTTCCCCGGCTGTCATCCTGAGCGCAGCGAAGGATCTGTATTTGCTTGTTTTCAACGAGATACCGCAGATGCTGCGCTTCGCTCAGCATGGCAGAAAGACTTTTTCCGCAGCCTGTTTAGCCCCGCCCTTCCGACGCCAAACGAATTAAGAACGCTAACCTCTGAAAGTGAGCACTAGGCTGGACGTATGCCCCCCATAGTTTGCATTTACACGCCCCCTAATTATTTTCCTTGACAAGAATAACATCATCTAGTATAAACGCGCCCGGTTGGTAGCCATTGTCCACCGCGGAAGCAACGACGTCGGCTGCTTCCATGGTAGTGCTTGTTCCATGTCCCCTGATCGAGATTCTTTCCCAACCTGCAAGTCTGGATGGTACTTTCTATTTGCGTCGGGCCCCATCAAATGAGGAGGATTGCTAGATGGTGTCAAATTCAAACAAGGTTGGTTCGACCGGCATACGCCGGCTGGGGCCAATCCTGGCGCTCGTTTGCCTGTGGGCTTGCCTATCGGGTACGGCTATGGCGCAGGTCATCGTCGGCTCCATTTCGGGTGTCGTGAGCGACCCCACGGGAGCCGTGGTGCCGGGCGCCACGGTTTTATTAACTGATGTTAACAAAGGTTATAACTACAATGCGGTTACGGACTCTCTGGGACGTTACGTTATCTCAGACCTTCCCGCCGGCAATTACCGGATCAAGGTAACGGCGGCAGGGTTCAAGACTTCCACGGCAGACGGGATCGTCTTGGAAGTTGCGGCCAAGCTGGCCCTTGACTTCCACCTGCAAATCGGAGCCACGAGTCAATCCGTGGAAGTGGTTGGCGCGGCGCCTGTACTTTCCACTGAGGACGCAGTTACCGGCCAGGAAGTCGACCGATCCGAGATCAACGACCTTCCGCTCGTCGACCGTAGCGTCCTCGACCTGGCGTTTCTGTCTCCAGGCGTCATTCAGGTGCCAGGCTCCTCATACGGTTTTGGCACGGGAATGAACTTCGTCTCGAACGGCGGCCGCAACGACACGTCGGAGCTTCTGATCGACGGCATTACCGCGACCAGCTACGAGCCGAACACGGCCATTTATACTCCGCTTTTCCAACCGAACGTGGACGCCGTGCAGGAATTCAAGATCATGCAGAACAACTACTCGGCGGAGGAAGGCTTTTCAGGCAACACCTACATCAACATGGTGATGCGGTCTGGAACAGACAATTTCCACGGCGACGTTTACGAGTTCTTGCGCAACAAGGATCTGGACTCGCAGAATTTCTTCGCCAACGAAGCAGGCGCCCCGCTTCCCTCGCTGCGGCGCAACCAGTTTGGCGGCAGCGTCGGCGGCCCGATCCGAAAGGATAAGACATTCTTCTTCTTCGACTATGACGGTGTCCGCGAAGCCAGCGGTGACCAGCGCGCGGGCGGCGTTCCTTCCGTCGCCGAAAGAGCTGGCAATTTTGACGAAATTTGCACCAGCCCCAAACAAGGCAACTCAACCTTCAACGCTCAGGGCATCTGTAATAACCCGAACTACCAATTGTGGGATCCCTATTCAGGCTATTATAGTGCCTCACAGCCCGGGCGCGTCCTGACAGTCCCAATTCCATTCAACAACATGGCCACGTTCAAGAGCGCCGGCAATCCGAATCTGCCCGCACAATACCAAATTCCTGCCGTCGCCGGCAACCTGATTGACCCTGTGGCTTCGAAGATGATGTCGTACTATCCGATGCCCAACGTCAACGTCGGAAACGCGAACTACAACCCTTACAACAACTGGGCCGTTTCGGGCGTCGACACCGACGGCAACAACCAATGGGACCTCCGCATTGACCAGCGCTTCAGCGATAAGGTGAATTTCAATGCCCGCTACTCGATGAGCTCGGGCCCCTATCACGGACTGAACTGCTATGGAAACGCGCTGGATCCCTGCACGCAAGGCCCCGGAGTCGGCGGCTCGCGGCAGGTCGCACTGAACACGAACTACGCGATCAGCCCGGCGACCGTGTTGAGCGTTTCGTTGGGATTCACACGCGGTTTGTCGGATACGAAAGGAATCGCCAAGGACTTCCCCAGCTTCAGTCCTGTTACGAATCTTGGCCTTCCTTCCTATATCACGACCGATGGAACGATCTCCTCGCCGAACTTCTATATGTACGGTGGATACGTCAGCCCGAACGGATCTGAATCAATCGGCGCCCAGCCCTGGTCCGTGTACAAGAACGGCAACCAGGTCTACCACCTGCTCGCAACTCTCACGCACGTCCGCGGACGGCACGAGCTGAAGTTCGGGGGCGAGTGGCGCGTGCAGCAGCAGAACTGGTTCCAGGATGGCGCTCCGGGTGGTGTGCAGATCGAACAGCAGTATGGCACCTCCGAGTACCCATGGTCGGGCGGTGGCGATGCCATGGCTAGCTTCCTCACCGGTGTGCCCGATCCCCAGACGTGGGGCGAGTACGAGATATCGCCTCACTTCAGCACCCAGAACTACCGCTGGGGTGGATTCGCGCAGGACAACTTCAAGGCGACCAGGAAGCTCACGGTTAACGCGGGGTTGCGCTATGACCTGGAGATTCCGCGCACCGAGCGGTACAACAAGGAAATCTGGTTCGATCCAACCCTAGCCCAATCCATCAAGCCCAACGCGATTGACCCTTCGACCTGGCCTAGTGTGCTTGGTGCTCCACCGAATGTGAGCTCGCCGGTGGGGGGCCTGGTGTATGCCAGTAACGCGCAGCGCCATATCGTGAACACGGCTTGGCGCGATTTCGGCCCGCGCTTGGGCATTGCCTATCAGCTCCGCGAGAAGCTGGTGCTTCGTACCGGCTACGGTCTGTTCTACAATCCCACCACGTTCGGCACGCAAGGCGCCGGCGTGACGGGTAACGAGGGCTTCCAGGCAGTCACGAGTCCCATCTACACGATGAACAATGATGGCTCGACGCCTTGGGGACGCGTCTCGGATCCTTACCCGACGGGTCTGCTCTACCCCACAGGATCTTCGCTAGGAGGCGCGACCAACCTGGGCCTCGGCGTCACCGAACCGCTGCGCAACCAAAACATCCCACCCTATACGCAGACCTGGAGCGGCGGCTTGCAATATGAACTTCGCGGAGGCTGGCTGATTGACGCGAACTACCTCGGCACCAAAGGAACCCACCTCTACTTCTACGGCTCGGGTTCTCTGACGACCCTGGGACCCTGGGTAGAAAAGGAGGCCACCAACCCGGCTTTGGTAACGGCGCTCAGTACGTACGTCACAAATCCGTATTACGGGGTCATCAACACGACCGGTTGTGGCATATGCTCGCCGACCATTCAGGCCGGCCACCTCATGCAACCCTTCCCGCAGTTTAGTGGCGCCTCGGAGACGGATCTGGCGGTTGCCAACTCGATCTATAACGCCTTCCAGTTGAAGATCGAGAAGCGTATGTCGCACGGACTGAGCGTACTGGCGTCGTACACGAACTCCAAGTCCATCGACGATGCCTCGGTTTCCACCAGCACCACCTGGATCGGCGGATTCCAGTCACTGCGCGATCCTAACAACCTGAAAGAGGAACGGTCGCTCTCCGAATGGGACATCCCACAAGTGTTCGCGTTCAGCTACATCTGGCAAGTCCCCTACGGAAGAGGCAAGCAGTTTGGCTCCAAGATACCTGCCGTTCTGGATTACATCGTGGGCGGTTGGCAAACCAGCGGCATGTGGCGCTTTGACAAGGGCCAACCCATCAGCATCGGCGTCACGGGAGCTGAGGCCCCATGGGGTTACGCGGCTTCGTATCCTGACATGAGCGGCCCTCTGCATGCTAATCCCAAGTCGGAATGGTTCAGCAAAGGCTACTTTGCCAATGCTTCGGCAGCACTTTACGTGCCGCCCAACTTCACCGTCGGCAACGCGCCGCGCGAGCAACCCAACCTCCGCGTGCCGGGAACCAACAACGCAACTCTGGCTCTGTTCAAAGACATTCCGTTGAACAAAATGCGTGAAGGTAGCAGGCTGCAAATCCGGGCGGAAGCTTTCAACGCTCTCAACCACCCGGTATTTGGCGGCATCCAGACGACCTTCGGCAACGGAAACTTCGGCGATGTCACGAGCCAGGTGAATACGCCACGAAATATCCAGATGGGTCTACAACTCTACTTCTGATCCCGTCCGGCAGTAAGCCACCAGGGAGGGGCCAGCGCCCCTCCCTTTTTTCTTTGGTGAATGTTCCCCAAGATGCCGACGGTGAGGTAGAATAGGTTTTACCTCTTGGCCGGCCCCTCGCATTTGAACGGTAATATGCGTCAACTGTTGATCCTTTCTTTCGCGTCCTTGCTCTTCATTTCCCCAGCGGCGGCACAATCGCCAAGCAACCAGGTCCCCTCCAGCGTGCTGCACCAAATCGCAGTTGAGTTCCAAGATGGGAAGACCCCGGAAGCCGAACGGAGCCTGCGCGCAGCTCTCAAGCAGGCGCCCGGCGATCCCTCCGCGCTGAGTCTACTGGGCGTCATCCTGGATGCTCAGCAGCGCTATGACGAGGCCGAGTCCGCTTACCGGCAAGCCCTCGCGGCGGTCCCAGGCTCGCCGGGGATTCTGAACAATCTGGGTAACCACTACCTTGCGCAGGGCAAGACCGACCAAGCACGCGCGGCATTTCTGAAGGTGATTGTGGGCGATCCTCGCCACGCCAACGCTAATCAGCAACTAGCGCAGCTCAGTGTTGCTTCCAAACAAGGCGCCGCCGCGCTCAAATATCTCGATCGCCTGCCGGCGGAAAACCAGGCTGCGCCTTCTGTAACGATCCTGCGCGCCCAGGCATTGAAATTGACCGGTCAGGACAAGGCCGCCGAAGATCTTCTCGGCAAAGTCGCGACTAAAGCCGCCGACGACCCGGATGTAGCCTTCTCGGTAGGCGTGACCTATGCCGGGTGGCGCCGTTACAAGGATGCCGAGACCGCTTTCACACGCGCCCTGGACGCGGATCCGACAAACTTCGACATTCTCTACAATCTTGGCCTCGCAGCGCAAAATGCCGGTGATCTGGCGCGCGCTCAGGAGGTTTATCGGATCGCGCTCGGGCGACGGCCGAATGACGCTGACTGCCTCTTCAGCCTGGCGGCAATCTTTACTCAGACGGGCCACCCCGACGAAGCGATTGTCCCCCTGGTGCAAGCCCACAAAGCTGCCCCCGACCGCCCGGAGATTCTCTCGGCTCTCGCGCAGGCAAGCCAGGAAATAGGCTTTTACGGCGATGCGGCCTCGGCCATCGACGAATATCTTAAATTGAAACCCCACGATGACACCGCTCGCCGGGAAAGAGGGTTCTGCCTGATCCGTTCCATCAGCCTCGACCAGGGCCTCGAGGATCTCCGCTGGTACGCGCAGAAACATCCCAAGGATGCTCGGGGACTCTACGAACTGGCCATCGGCGAAACGGTGCGCGAACCCGAGGAGGCGCTTCAGCACTTCGGCCAGGCACTGGCCATCGATCCCCAGTTGAGTGCCGCCCGATACGCTCGCGCGGTCCTCTACTACGAAAAGGGCCGGACCGAAAACTCAGTGGCGGACCTGAAAATTCTGCTGGCCAAGGAGCCGGATAACTTCCGTGCCCTGGATCTCCTCGGCCAGGATTACGCACGCTTGGAGCGCTACCGGGAGGCTGCCGAGGTTTTCGACCGTGCCGCCAAACTCGCCCCCAAAGACGCCAAGATTCTTACCCACTACGCCCACGTCCTCACGCGCCTGGGCCGGAAGGATGAAGCAGAAAAGGTGCTGGCGGATTTTCGAACCGTCTCTTCCGAGCAGCGGCCGCGGCCTAACCGGGGCCTGTTCGACTACCTCAACCTCCCTCCAGAACAGCAGTACGCGAAGTACATGGAAAACCTCCAAAGAAAAATAGACCTGCGGCCAAACGACCCCAACGTGCGGGTACAACTGGGCAAGGCGCAGCTCGAGCAAGGGAAAACCGAACAGGCCATCGAAACTTTTCGTGCCGTCGGCAAGATGACCTCTGACCCTGACATCCTTGCCTCCTGCGGAAAAGCCCTGCTTGACGGTGAGCAATACGCAGGGTCGCGGGAATTCCTGGAGGCCGCTGTGACCGCATATCCTGCATCAGCCGAGCTACGGTTGGACCTTGCCATCGCGGTCTTCAACTCCGCCGGGCCCGAGGCCGGGCTAAATACTTTGGACCAGACGCCCCCGGCCGAGCGCAAGGGAGACTACTTCCTGCTGCGCGCTCAAATCCTGGACGGCATGAACAAACCGGAGGAAGCCGCGCAGGATCTGACTCGTGGCTTTGCGACTGCGCCCACGCGACCGGACCTCTATTACCAGGCTGCCCTATTCCTCATCAAACACGAGCACTATAAGCAGGCCATCGCATTTCTCGATCGAGCCAACCTGACCATCGCGGACGCGCCCGAACTCGAACTGCTCCAGGCCATGGCTCACGAACTGGTTCGCGACCACGAAACCACCATGCATATCCTGACGCGGATCGAGTCACGCTGGCCCGAGTGGGCTCTGCCCTATATGATTCAGGGCATCACGCTCGCTATCCGTTTGCGCTCGGCGGAGGCCGAACCGGTGCTCAAGAACGCCATCGCCCTGGGCGCCGATGACGGTATTGCCAATTATTATTTGGCTTTGGTCATCGTAAACAGCAACCCCGAGAGAGTCGAGGAAGCCCACAAGGCCATTGCGAAGGCACTGCAAATGAGCCCGGATGATGTCTACGTTCAGTCACTGGCGGGGAAAATCGACTACCTGCGAAAGGATTATCCCTCTGCGTTGGAGCACCTCAACGCCGCGGTCCGTTTGTGGCCCGAAATGACGGAGGCGCACGAAACATTGGCGGGGGTGTATCGAGCCATGGGCGAAAGAGAAAAATCCGCCGCGGAGCTCAAGGAAATCCTCCGCGTCAAGCAGGCCCATCCCACCGCGGATCAAACGCCGCCCTTCCCGATGGAAAAGCTGCTGTTCTCGGTGCAGGTCCCTTCGCACCCGCCCACGTAGCAAGCCCTCCTAAGATTGAAATCCGTGGACCGGTTTCGAGATACGCTGCCCGTGGGGCTGCGCCGACGGCCCATTGCCTACTGCACCGGCTTGGCGCGCTCCAACTCCTGTTGCGCCTTGTCGTGAAGCCCCAAGGCCGAATAGGCTTGCGACAATGCGGAGTGTGCCTTGGCCATGTGGGGAGAAATCTCGACTGCCCTTTCCAGTTCACGCGCCGCATCTTGCGGGCGGTTCAAATAGAGGTAGAGTTCCCCCAACGCTTCATGCGCCTCGGCGTAATTGGGGAGGATTTTGATCGCCTGTTCGAAAGCCTGAATGGCGGGCTGCGCTTGCCGGCGGCGGGAATAAACGACCCCCAGATTAAAAGCGGCCGAGAAGTTCTTCGGATCGAGTTCGAGCGTTCGCTCGAAGGCTCGCTCCGCAGCTTCCAGATCGCCCGTCTCGAGTCGCGAAACCCCCAGGTAATATGCGGCGACGGAGTTCTTGGGGTCCAATTCGAGAGCCGACTGGTAATACTCGGCGGCGTGTGGAAAGTCGTTCAAGTGGAAGTACTCACCAGCCAAGAGAAATCGAATGGTGCCGGAACGCGATCCCGCCTTTTCCGCCTGCTGGAGTTTACGGAGCGATTCCGCGTACTGCTTTTGCTCCTCGTCGATGATCGCCGCGGAAACCAGTTCATAAGCCTGGATGCGATCCTTAGGATCGGGCAGAGTTCTACCGCTCGAGTCCGCGAAAGTTCCCGTAGAGACTGCCACGTAACCAAGGGAGCGCAGGCTCCTCATGAGCGCAGGATCAGCAACGGCATTTTCCCTGGATGCCCCACCGGTCGATGGCGTGTAGCGGCTGAGCAGATTGCGCAAGCGATTCCTCATGTCCTGAGCCAGCCCCGGGCGGGCAGAAACGAGATTGTTCAATTCCCTCGGGTCGGTGTGCGTGTCGTAAAGTTCAGGGCGTGTCGTCTCGATATACTTCCAGCCGCGCGCCTGGACGCTGCGCAGGGAGTTCCAGCCGAAGTGAAGCAAGGGAGGATAGCTCTCCGCATATAGGTTTGAGGCGCCCTCGCCCGCGCGTCCGGCCACCAGGCTCAGCAGGCTGCGTCCCTGTACGCCGGACGGGATGGGGATTCCGAGCCCTTGCAGAACCGTGGGCATGACATCCACCAGCGATACCTCGTCCGGAACCATACGAGGCGCGTCGCCAGGGACTTTTATGAGGCACACGACGTGCAGGGTGGAGTTGTAAACAAAGAATCCGTGCGTTTTCTCGCCATGTTCACCGAGACTTTCACCGTGATCGCTCACCACCACCACCACTGACTTTTCGAGCAACCCCCGTCGCTCGAGTCCAGTCGTGAGCCGCCCGACCTCGGCGTCGGCAAAGGCGATTTCGCCGTCATAAGGACGGCCGCGGTAGCGCTCCGCATAGGGCGCCGGAGGACGGTACGGGCTGTGCGCGTCGTAGAGGTGAACCCACAAAAACAGGGGCTGCGGCGGATGGTGGTTCAGCCATCTCTGCGCCTCATCTACGACCTTGTCCCCGGGACGCTTCATGTCATCCAGGTGCACTTCTTCCGTGCCCGCCAACTGAAAATGATCAAAATAAGTGTCGAAGCCCTGGTTCAGACCGAAACGCGAATCCAACACGGGCGCGCCAAGAAAAGCCGCCGTGGCGTAGCCGTGATCGTGCAGAATTCCGGCTAACGTGACGATGCCCAGCGGCACCCGATTGCCCACGAAATCGTGTACACCGGTAGCAAGCGGATACATTCCCGTGAGGAGCGAGGTGTGCGCCGGCAACGTGATGGGCACGGGCGTGAAAGCCTCGGTGAAGCGCGCGCCCTGCGCGGCAATCCGGTCGATATTGGGCGTCTCGATCGCGTCATATCCGTAACACCGCAGGTGATCGGGACGAAGCGTGTCGAGCGTAATTAGGACAACATTATAACTAGGCCCCTGGGCAGCCACGCAGGGGGCGAACAATGTGGCCAGAGCCAAGACCATCCAGAGGCGTTTGGCGCGTAGCATGCAAATCATTCTACTCCACTGCGGCGAGTTTACGTCGCACCGGGCGATAGAAACTCGCCGCTGTGGCAATGAAGTGGCGAGATACCCACCCTATTTTAATGTCACGTCTACCGCGATTTCGCGCTGTCCTTCCGCCGGCGGCAGCACCACCGCGCCCTCAGTCGCCACGCCGTTAACTCTCAGCGCCGCTTGATTGCCTTCACCTTCGCGCGTCACGGTGATGTGGTAAGTTACGCCTCGGAACATACGAGTAGCTTTGAATCCCCGCCAACTCTTGGGTATGACGGGACGAATCTCAAGCCCTTCAAAAGACGGACGAATGCCCAGAATCCACTGCGTGATGGCGTAGTAATTCCAGGCTGCGGTTCCCGTCAGCCAGGAATTCTTCGCTTCGCCGTGCGTGGGGGCATCGCGCCCGGCGATCATCTGCGAATAAACATACGGCTCACAACGGTGCAGGTCGCTGATCGATTCGCGCGCGGAAGGGTTGATTCGCGCGTAATAATCGTGGGCTCGATCGCCGTTGCCGACTCGCGTCTCGGCAATCATCACCCAGGGATTGTTGTGGCAGAAGATGCCGGCGTTTTCCTTGTACCCAGGCGCAAGCTGACCGACGACCTGTGCGGTCAAGGCCGGATTTCGGCCCGACGTGATCTTCGAGGGCGACGACCTGTCCAACGTCCTCGGCTTCGTCGCGGCCGGCCTGGGCGTGGCCGTCGTCCCCGCGCCCCGCGCCGGATCACCGGAAGCGGTGCCTGGCCCGGTGACCTACCTGGAGATCGCGGACCCGGGCGCGGTCCGGGAGATCTTCCTGACCTGGTCCGCCGAGCGCCGCCTGCTGCCCGCCACCGACCTGTTCCGCAGGCACGTCATCCGCCGGGCCGCCGCGGGCAGGCTTCCGGCCGTCTCGGACTGAGGCTGAGGTCGTAGCCCCGGGCTGACGCCCGCGCCCGTTCGGCATAAAGATCATTTTGACCGAACGGTCCCGGCTCATCGCCCCGGCCACCCCTAACGCGCCGCCCGGCCCGCGCATTACCGGCCTGCCGAGTTCCCTCGGCCAATTCGGCGACGTAGGCCTGGCCTTCACGAACTGGGCCACGTTGAAGCGCTCGAGTTCGAGCATCAGCTCTGCTTCGAGTCTCGGGCAGATCCTTCACTTTCCCAAACGGGACCTGCCTCGCTCCATTCCCCGGGAGCTCAGAAAGTCACCTCGATCTGCCGGGTCCCGCCGTCCGCGTCGGGTGCGCTGGGCTGGGAACTTCGGCACCCGGGGGAAAACCCCCGATGAGATTCGGGGCGCGCACCGTCGTATTTTTTGCCGCCCGATTCCTACCGTAAAGGTATGACACTGGGGTTGACCAGGGAAACGGGGTAGCTGAGATGACGGCCGTGATAAGCCGGGGGCGCGCTAAGGCGACGTGCCTGACCGGAGCCGCCGGGGTACTGATGCTCGCGGGCGCCTTCGTGATGATGGTGATGGCCGCGCCCGGCCACGTGCAGGGCCGGCCGCACGATCCTGCGAGGCCGCCCGCCCTTCAGCTCACCACGGACGTGGGCCATCAGTTCACGTCGAGGAGCGATCCGGCAAGGATACGCGCGCGCCGGGCCGGGCCCGCGGCGGACAGCGCCTGGGCTGAGGCGTACGTGCCCGCCATGATCAGCGAAAGCTGGTCCGCGAGCAGTTCGGGTTGGGTCGCTGGGCCACCGCTGGCCAAGTCGGCGGTGAGCTGACTAAACCGGTCCCTGACCCACGCCTTCATGGTGACCGCGTTGGGTGCGCCTGGCTACCGGGAAGC
>CAWIUZ010000392.1:0-9196 GCA_963838915.1 uncultured Acidobacteriota bacterium | reverse complement strand
CTTGTCTCGTGGGGCAGACTGATTCCTTGGAGGTTGAAGTGTGGTATTCATCGGATAAAGTATACAATATTTCGCGGCCTGTGAGAAGATAATATAGACGAGTACGTGAGGCGTTAACGAAGGTAAATTGAACTGAGTTGACACAGCCCTCTTGGGCCAGGGGGCTCTATGTCCGGGCCGCGGAAATCATGAGCGCCGCGCAACTTGCGGAATAGTTGGTGACGAATGAAGGTTATGCTCTTGGCGGGATTAACGGCTTGGGTGGTTGGCTACATTATCTTGTGGAGCTCTCTGGCAAAGCGGGGCTTCGAAACAGACTCACTAGCAAGTGGGAATGAGAAGAAGGGCAGAAAATTCGTTTTCTATGCAGGAACCGGGGCAGTTACGAACTTCTTCGATACACTCGGCATCGGCTCATTCGCAACCACGATAAGCATCTACAAATTCTCTCGTCTGGTGCCTGATGAGCTGTTGCCCGGAACGCTAAACGTGGGGCACGCTCTTCCAACCATGATGCAGGCTTTTATATACATTGCGATCGTCAAAGTCCAACCCCTAACATTGTTAACGATGATTGCCGCCGCCGTACTTGGAATGTGGTTTGGCTCGGGAATCGTATCAGGTCTGAAGCGTCGGGCCATCCAGGTGGGTATGGGTTTGGCCCTTATTGCCGGAGCTGCGGCCCTGCTGATGGGACAAATAAAGCTGTTTCCGATTGGGGGACAGCAACTCGGGATTCAAGGGATCCGGCTGGTCACTGCGGTGGTTTCAAACTTCGCATTCGGCGCACTGCAGGCTTTGGGAATTGGTCTTTACGCCCCTTGCATGATCCTGGTAAGTCTCCTGGGCATGAGCCCACGCGCGGCTTTTCCTATCATGATGGGTTCTTGCGCATTTATGATGCCGGTGGGAGGCATCCGGTTCATCCGGGGTGGTACGTATGATCTTCGTGCGGCCGTGGGGCTGGCATTGGGCGGTATTCCCGGGGTTCTGGCTGCAGCGTTTCTTGTGAGATCTCTGTCGCTCAGCGCCCTGCGCTGGATCGTCATTACTGTCGTGGTTTACGCGGCGATTGTGATGTTGCGGTCCGCGAGGGTCGGCAAAGATCACGTGCAGAATTGGCAGAGTGAACAGCCGTAACCAGTGTCGTCGTTCCGGCAAACGCCTGGATGCACTGCATCGGCGCCCTCGTTCGGTTCTCCTCCTTCAATGGAAAAAGGCTGTCGGGAAGTACTTGACACAGTATTTTATACAATATACGATACGCCGGTATTCGGTTCCGCACCCAAGGAGGAGGGCTTATGGGACGACAAAGTGTCATCGGGCTGGCGCTGATCATCTGCGCTGCTCTGCCGGCAGGCATGGTCGCGCAGACTTCAAGCGCGTCAATAAACGGCACGGTGAAGGATCCAACCGCAGCAGTGATCCCTGCCGCAACCGTAACACTACGAAACGTTGCCACCGGTGTGCAGCAAACTGTGGAAACCAACTCCGCAGGTGACTATGTGCTTCTTAACATTTTGCCTGGCCGATACACGCTGCAAGCGAGCAAAGAGGGGTTCGCCACCGTCACAGAGAAGGAATTCACTTTATACGTGAATCAGACGGCCACGTTCGACTTCACCTTGACTCTGGGGTCCGCATCGCAGTCCGTGACGGTACAGGCGGAGGCAACGCATGTCGAGGCCTCAACAGCGGAACTTGGCTCGGTGGTCGACACGCGGCAGGTCAGCGACCTCCCACTGAACGGAAGGAATTTTACCCAGTTACTCCTCCTTACGCCCGGCGCCAGCCCCGTCAATGTTTCACAAAACGCCGGAGGTTGGGGATCGTCGCCCATCGGCGTCTTCAGCTTTCCAGCCTTAAACGGTCAGCGAAATCGCAGCAATTATTTCATGCTGGACGGCACGAACAACCTGTCCACCTATGTCAGCGAATATGCATTTCCTCCCATTATCGATGATGTTCAAGAGTTTAAGGTAGACTCTCATAATGACAGTGCGGAATTCGGCGGGGCAGTTGGCGGCATCGTTAATGCCGTCACCAAGTCAGGAACGAACGCCTTGCACGGCGATGTTTGGGAATTCGTGCGCAACAGCGCCGTTGATTCGCGGAACTTTTTCAATCCTTCAACAACCCCCCTGAGACAGAATCAATTTGGGGCAACCACGGGCGGACCGGTGCTTTTCCCGCATTATAATGGCCGGAATAAGACTTTCTTCTTCGTGGCCTACGAGGGTTTTCGTCAGTCTCTCCCTCTGGAGACACTTTTCCGCGTATTCACGCCTGACGAATTGTCTGGCAACCTCAGCGATTTGGGTACGACGATCTATAACCCTTACTCCACACGTCCCGACCCGGCCAACCCAGGTTTGTACCTCCGAGATCCATTCCAAAATGCCACAATCCCCGGCAGCCTGCTGAGCCCTACGGCAGTCCTTTGGGCTCAGACCTTCTATCCCGCTCCGATCAACACGGGCTTCCCGGGTACCAACGGACGCTACACTCAGCCGCAGTTGACGTCCCAGGACCAAGGCACGGTCAGGTTTGACGAAACCTTCAGCAGTCAGGACACCGCATTTGTTCGTTGGTCCGGGATCTCCCAGAAGATTGTCTATGGCGGTGGGGGTGCGCTCGACCTCAGTGGCGATACTTATTTGCACGGCGACCAGATCGGCGCGAGCTGGATTCATTCCTTTAGTGGGAATTCCATTCTCCAAGTCGCTTTCGGCCACAACTATGATATGGAGAATGACCTCACCTTGAACACGGGTCTACCTCAGAGCGTCGTCGCGGCATTGGGCTATTCGCCGAACTGGACAAACTACAGCAGCGGAAGAATCTTGCTCCCTGGCGAATTCCCGGGCAGCGGATTCCTGGGTGCAGAGCCATCCGTCGAGCACAACGTGTGGACCGACGTCTATGAGGGGAAGGCAGATTTTACCAAGATCCTGGGCCGGCACACGATCAAAATGGGAGCGGCCATAAACACCATCCCCGTTTCGAGGGTCGAGAATTTTGCCGAGAGCAGCTATTCGCCCACAGAAACCTCGAACCTTGAAACGGGTGCAGGCGGACTTAGCGTTGCTTCTTTCCTGCTGGGCGTTCCCGATAGCGCTTATCGAAGCAATACCGTATACGATATTACCGGCGGGTATGTTGATCGCTTCTATGTGGGAGATCAGTGGAAGGCTACAAACCGCCTGACCGTCAATATCGGCTTGGGATTCGATTTGCCCCTTTATCCCGCGTATCCCTCCGTGGATGGAGGCACCCTGGATTACGACAATGGCACTTACCTGATGGTGCACAACTTCCCCGCGTGCTCTGCTGCCCAGGCCGCACCCTGCATCCCCGGCGGAACGCTGCCGGCGCACGTAGTGGTTTCGCCCAACGGCAAGACCATTCAGAATCACTACGACAACTGGGAACCACACCTCGGGTTGGCTTATCGGCTCACGTCTTCCACGGCGTTGCGCGGATCCTATGCCAGGTTCTACGACAATTGGGGCCTGTTCACTCAAGTGCTCGAGAATATGACTACGGGTTGGCCTGAGGCCGAGACGGAAGGCAATGCCTCGCCCCTCAATCAATTAACCCCGACGACGTTTACGACCAACCCGTTGGGTCTCACCAGCGTGGCTTATCCGCCCGCAACCCCTTACACAGAGTCGGGCCAAGACCCCTCCCCGGATTGGAGAGATGCCCACTCCGACCAATGGAATCTTGGGATTCAACACCAACTGAACCTGAACACGGTTATTACGGCAAACTACGTGGGCGCAGCGGACAGCAATCTGAGCGTTGGGAATGTCTATAATACGGCGCTCACTCCGGGGCCGGGGCCCATTGCTCCCCGGCAACTATGGCCATATCTTCCCAGCAGCGCATACGACAGGTCTGTTGGCCACTCCACCTACCATGCCCTGCAGCTAACGTTGGAACGAAAAACCAACCGTGGGCTGACGTATTTGTTGTCCTACACCTGGTCGAAGAACATCGACCTCTGTAGCGGCGAGTTCGAACAGGGTTGTGCGCCGCAGGATCCCTATAACTTAGGCGCAGAAAAGTCGGTCTCCGCTGCCGACCTGCCGCAGATGCTCTCGTTTAGCTATAACTACAACGTTCCCTTCGGCAAGGGCCGGAAATGGCAAACGCAGAACAAGTTCATCGATTACCTCATTGGTAATTGGCAACTGAACGGAATTCTCTCGCTTGACAGCGGCGAGGTGTTTTCCGTGTTGGCCGGGAGCGACGTTGCGAACACCGGCACGTACGGCGAAAGAGTGAACCTTACCGGGCAATCTCTCTATGAGTCCTCGAGGACCGTGGCTCAGTGGCTGAACCCAAACGGATTCGCGCTACCGGCGGCCTTCACATATGGCAACGAGGGACGGAATATAATGAGAACCGACTGGACCCGGAATCTGGACTTTTCACTCTTCCGGGAGTTCCCCCTTCCTTTTAGCGAAACTACCAAACTTCAATTCAGAGTGGAAGCGTTCAACTCCTTGAACACACCTGTGTTCGGGGTTCCTGATTCCACGTTTACCGATCCCACCTTCGGCCAAGTGTTTTCCACGCTCAACACCGAACGGCAGGTGCAGTTCGCGCTGAAGCTCTTTTTCTGATCAACGGAGCGGGGCGGCCCTTGAGCCGCCCCGTGCTTTGGAGTGTCTTGGCTTACAGCCCTACTCGTGACAGCGTGGATCGCGGCGGCTCACTACCACCCCTGCCCCCCAATGGATGGAGGGAAACCATGACATGCTCTTCGCACCAAGGAGCACGCGATGAACCCAGAGAAATCCGCGCGGAGAGGGCTTAATCCATGGCTGGCGGTGGGAGCGCTCTCGGTGCTGTTCGGCATCACGCACCACACCGTGCGCCCCGTGCCGACGGTCGCAGGCAATGGCGCCCCCTCCCCAATCTCACTCACAGAATCGATGGACGGAGGCCTGCACGGGTATATCTCCATGAAGGTGTCTGCTCCTCGAGAAGGCTTCGGGTTCGGGGTCAGCTTCTATGCCGCCGCATGGCCTCTTCTTGCCGTTCCGCTCGAGTCCTTTCAGATCGGCCTGCCAGGTACGTGGATTGTCCCTGATAACCGTGGATATAACGAGCCGTTGTGCCCGCACGGGACGATAGCTCGCGATCAGTGGCCCGAGCGTGCTCCATCCTATCGCGACGTCTTCCAGACCATTGAAGGAGGCATGGGCTTCTGGACCAGCAATCAGTTCCACTCGACCACGCCGAAGTTCATTATGAACGGTACCGCCAACTGCTATAACTACATGATTGAAACGCCCGGGTGGGGGTTTGGCCGAGCCTCGGATCTTGCTGCGCTCGATTCAGAACAGATGGGGCTGGTCCAGATCAGCAATCGCCTGGTGGTACCGCCCGACGCCTGGACGTTCAAGCCGGGCATGCACGGCGAACTGTTCGGCACGGCGTGGATGGCTCTGCCGCTAATGGACTCCGACGCCGCGTTTCACCGCCAGCCGACGGGGGACCTGTGCTGGACGCTTTTCGTGAACGCGAGGAACTTCAAGGGGCCGGTGGCTTACTGGATCCCCGATACCTGGAGCGCTATCGCCAATGGCTATCCTCCCGCGGCGGGGCGCACTCTGGACACGCGACCCGGCGTCATGGAGGGGGGCGCGATGGAGGTGAACACGGTCCCCTACTTCAGCAACAAAGACGCGCGCGGCATGCTGTATTCTCGAATTCCGGAACTGCTGTTCCCCATTGATGCCGCGAACACGACCGTCCTCATGCAGGACGTGCTGGTGTATTCGCCCCAGGCGCTCTACGACTCTATGAAGGGCTGGCCCGGCCATAGCGCGGGCGCGCCGGCCACCGGCAAGTTCGATTTGCGCGGGGCGGCAGCGCCCTCCTGTACCAGCGAGCCGCTCAAGTTCGACCAGCACGGCATAACGCTGATCGGCTTCGAACGATTCGTCGAGACAACAATGGCGGGGCGAAGCGGTTCGTGCTCCTTCGGCCTCAAATGGAAGGAGTCGCCATCGGCCGGATTCCCGCAGTATTTCAAGCAGGAAGGCGACAAGATGGTAGCAATCCCTGCTTCGCAAGTGCCCACTGAAACTGGACTGCCAACTCAGACCTTCGCGCCAGCTACACCCGGCAAGCCTTACACCTCGCCCTCCGAGCCCGGCACTGCCTGGACTAGCCCGGGACCGAAGAGCGGACCATTTACCGCCGTGCTGAGCGACGGCAGCCAAGTGACCTACTATTGGTACCGTTTCGTGGATCAGCCAGCGCTGCAGCATCTGAAACTACCTGCGAACGAGAAGGCGCGGTTGCAAGCGATGGTCGAGCAGATCCAAGCCGATTGGCCGATCACTCGCGACTACATGGCGCCGCCGAGCAGTGGAACGCTGGCCACACTTGATTCGGCACTCATTGTCACACCACCTGAAGGCATGGAGGTCGGATACGTGCCGATCGTGACTCGGCAGGAGCATGCGCCGCCACAGGCGAGGTGATTCCGGGCGAGGCACAAAAGAAATAGCCGGGAAGAACGGTGCGTGTCATTATTCTAGCCTCTTGAGGGCCACTTACAATGCGCGGAGCACACCTTATCCGATGGGCGTCCACATCTGTTGCGCTATGCCTGGCTTTGCTACAAGGCCCATTGGAGGCTGACCAAATCGATGTCTTCCACCGTCCCATTCAGTATGAACGGAGCCACGACTACAGGGTCCTGCATTACGATATCCACCTCACTTTCGACCTGAAGGGTCGTTCGTTCTGGGGCGGCACCACCATAATCCTCGAGCCGCTGCGCGATAACTTCTCCGAATGCGTTCTCGACGCGGAGACGTTCAGGGTCAACAACGTGGAGACGGCGAACAAAAACCAGTCGCTGGCCTTTGAGCAATCCGAAACTTCGCTGACCGTTCATCTTCTTCGGGCCTACAGTTATGGTGAAAGGCTATCTTTCACTGTATATTACCGGGAAGACAGCCCGGAGGTCGACCCCGAAAAATATGGTATGCCGAAAGGCTATGACCTGGGATTGACATTCAAGCCGCCAACAGCGGATCATCCCCTGCTTGCCAATACCCTCTCGTTTCCGGAGGGGACCCGTCACTGGTTTCCCTGCTATGACCATCCCGCAGATAAGGCGACAAGCGATATCACCGTCAAGGTTGACAAGCCTAACGTAGTAATCGCGAATGGCCGGCTGCTGAGCGTCACCGAGAATGCAAAATCGAATCAGAGGACTTTTCATTGGTCTCAGACGAAACCCATAGCAACTTACCTGTTTGTGCTGGTGATCGGGCCGTACGTCAAGCTGGAGGACCACCTCGGAAATCTGCCGGTTGATTATTGGGTTTACCCTCAGGACGTTGCCGATGCGCGTCGCTCTTTTCATAACACACCCAAAATGATCCGCTTTTTCAACCAGGAATTTGGATATCCGTACCCGTGGCCGAAATACGATCAGATAATCCTTCCCCATTTCAGTGGTGGCGCTGAGAGTACATCCGCGACTGTGCTGGGTGATAACATCATTCACGACGCAAAGGCCGATCCTGATTTCCCGAGCGACTGGCTCGTCGCCCATGAGTTGGCGCACCAGTGGTGGGGTGACCTCGTGACCATGCGCGATTGGAGCGAAGCCTGGCTCAACGAGGGATTTGCGACCTACTTCCAGTACGTCTACACCCGACATGAACTTGGTGAAGATGAGGGCGCGCTCGATCTCGAGAGGAAAATCGACCAGTACCTGCGCGAGGCCCACGAGCGTTATGAAAGGCCCATCGTTTTCAATCGCTGGAACTTTCCCAATGATAACTTCGACCGGCACATCTACGAAAAGGGAGCGGCGGTGCTCGACATGCTGGACTGGGTCATGGGCGACAGACAGTTTCTGCGCGCTCTCTCTTACTTCTTACACCAGCACGCATTCGAGCCCGTGGACACGCATGATCTCGAGAAGGCCATCACAGACTCGACGGGGCAGGTCCTCGACTGGTTTTTTGATGAGTGGGTCTACAAGGCCGGGCATCCGGTTCTTGACGTAAGCTACGAATGGAATGAGGCCGCAAGAAAGGTGACACTACGAGCGAACCAGACACAACAAACGTCCGAATGGGTGCCGATTTTTCAGATGCCAGTGGTGATTGGAATCACCACTGCCTCCGGCAGGCAGTCTCATAAGGTGTGGATTCGCGAGCGCCAGGAGCGTTTTGAATTTGACTGTGCGGAGAAGCCGCTCCTCGTCAGGTTTGACGAAGGCAATCATCTTCTCATGGAGTTGACCTTTACGAAAACGGTGGACGAACTTGTATTCCAGTTGCAGCACGATGATGTTGTCGGACGAATGTGGGCGGCCTCGCAGTTGTCGCAGCACTTGGGGAATTCAGGAGCGCTGAGCGCACTTCAGCGAAGTGCGGTCGAAGACCCATTTTGGGCAGTTCGCGAGAGGGCGTTGCAAGCGGAATCCGCGTCGCTGACTATTAATGACGTGGCATTCTTGAAGGAGCGGGCTCTCGATTCGAAATCGGCCGTCCGTGCGGAAGCCCTTCGCCTTTTGGGGAATCTTCATGACCATTCGCTCGTGTCCTTCTTTGAGGATCGATACACCAAAGACACGAGCTACCTCGCACAAGCAGAAGCCCTTCGCGGGATTGGAAAGTGTGGAGATCCCTCTGCCGTTCAGTTCCTCGAGCGCGCCAGCCAAGTAAAGTCGCAAGGGAACATAATCGGTTTTGCAGCCAAAGAGGCACTGGACGCGCTGGGCAAGTAGCGACAAGCTCCCAACCCCTCCTGGAAGGCTATCGGGTTCACGCTTCCTCTGCCCCGAGGGGAGGGAGAAGATCTCCCCAGTCAGCAGGAGGAGTCTACCTGGCAACGCCTCCGCTATTCTCCAATCACCTCCAAAATCTCCGCATCTTCAGCGGTCCACGCGGGGTCGCCGTGGTGGGTGAACTTATGCGCGGCGTTGTCCCAGTGTAGATGAGTGATGCGGCTGTCGCCCTTCTCGTAGGCGTAGGTAGTCCCATCGTCTTGATAGAGGGTGAAGTCGGCGTCAGCGCCGGCATAGGCGCGCACCTTGGAGATTTTCTGCGCCTGCCTGGTGCTGTCAATCAACTCTCCCATCAGCACAATTGACCCGGCGCGCACGAAAAGCGGCAATGTATCGATCGGCGCCTGAACCTTGATGGTCCGG
>CAWIUZ010000391.1:0-9496 GCA_963838915.1 uncultured Acidobacteriota bacterium | reverse complement strand
CCCTTAAGAGATTCTTCTTCACTACTCTACATCGCCGGCTCGCAAACGAGGATCGCTCTGGGGCGAATCGTTCCTGCCGCGGGTTGAATCGTAGTCAGCCACGAGGCGCCGGACGGACTGCGCGGCCACACCTTTGCCTGGAGAGCGTTTCAGGCTAAGATTTGTGTGTGGGGCTGGATCCGACATTTGAGAATACGGCGAGGAATCCGGCTGCAGCCAGGCGGTCATGGCTGGTTTGCGGCTGGATGTTGGCGGTACTGCTTTTTGCAAGCCTCTGGTATGCCTATGACGCCGGTCACCGGGTTTCAGATCCCTTTGTCGACTATTTGGGTTGGTCTTGTTACATGTGGGGGGTACTCACCCCTCTAGCGCTTTGGCTGGCGGGGCGGTTCCCGATCGACTCGAGAAGCTGGCCGCAGGCGATACCGCTGCACGCCGCGGCCAGCATTCTGCTGGCGTTCGTTCAGCTAACGCTCGAGGCCTCGGCGGAATGGCTGCGTAGCCGTGGCGGATGGCCGTTCGCTGAGGTGCTGCGGCATTATTTAACCCAGCATGCGCAGGTCAGCATCTTGAGTTACTGGCTGCTTATGGGAGGAACGCAGTTTTACCGCTTCTTTGATCAGGCGCGGAAGCGCGAACTGCGCGCCGCGCAACTGGAGGCACGCCTGGCGGAGACGCAACTGGAAGTGCTGAGAGGACAACTGCAACCCCATTTCCTGTTCAACACGCTGCAAGCCGCGGTGACGCTCATATACGACAATCCTGAGGGAGCTGAAGATATCCTGCTGCAACTGAGCGAGCTGCTTCGCGCTTCTTTGGACAAGCTGCACGTGCAGGAAATCCCACTGCGCCGCGAGATCGAACTGTTGGATCACTACGTCAACATTCAACAGCGGCGTTTTGGCGAACGGCTCCGCTTCGATCGTTACATCGATCCGGGGGTGCTCGATTGCGCGGTTCCAACCCTTATCCTCCAGCCGCTCGTCGAGAATGCGGTTCGACACGGCGTCGGGAAGCACAAGCAGAGCGACCTCATAACCATTCGAGCCTCTCAAAACCGCGATGGCCTTTGCCTGGAGGTCTCCAACTTGACGAGCAAATTGGACGAGCCTCCCGAACGGCTGTTTTCGCGCGGCGTGGGGCTCTCGAACACACGGCGGAGGCTCGAACAGCTCTACGCACAGGGCAAGTCATTCGACATCTTCAATATCGAACCGCGGGGGGTATGCGCCCGGCTTAAGATTCCGGCGCGTGTGCTTGCCCAGGACGAAAGCGCGCTTGCTGCGGCGGTGGAACAATGACCCTTCGCGCGCTGATTGTCGACGACGAACCTTTGGCACGCCGGCGCGTCTGCCGCTTCCTGAAAAACGATCCGGAAGTTATGGTCGCCGGGGAATGCGGAGATGGAGAAACGGCGGTTAACACCATCCGTGCCGGGAAGCCTGATCTTGTGTTCCTCGACATTCAAATGCCGGAAATGGACGGCTTTGAAGTCGTTCGGCAGGTCGGCCCTGAGAGGATGCCGGCCACGATCTTTGTAACCGCCTACGACCGCTACGCGCTGCGCGCCTTCGATATCAATGCCATCGACTACCTGCTGAAACCTGTAGAGAGAGGGCGATTCGAAAGAGCCCTTGCCCGGGCCAAGGAACGCATTGCGGTAAAGCTGCCTCATGAAGTGAATCAACGCGTCATCGCTGCGCTCGAACAAGTGAAGCGGCAAGACGAATACCTCGATCGGCTTCCGGTCGCTGAAAATGGCCGCATTCTTCTCGTGAAGACGACGGAGATAGATTGGGTCGAGGCCGAGGGCAACTACGCGCGTTTGCATGTGGGTCCCCGCACCTACGAGATTCGTGAGACGCTGACCACACTCGACCGGCGTCTTAATCCCCGCGATTTTTTGCGAATCCACCGTTCGACCATCGTCAATGTTCACCGCATCAGGGAAATTCAACCCTGGTTTCACGGATATCATGTGGTGCTTCTCGAGAACGGCCGGCAATTGCGGATGAGCCGTTACAAAGACGCAGTGGCTAAACAGCTTGGCATCGGGTAGGTGTTTGGTGTGAGGGGCCAGGTGTCAGTGACTGGGCTGTGAATGGCAGTGTAAAGGCTAAAGGATATAGTCCGCGGTATGGCGCGGTACCACGCATGCGGCAACAGTCGAGGCCCCTTCTCACCGAGGTAGTGTCCTGATTTAACTGGTAGCGCGGACCGCCGTATTTGCGGTCCGCGGCCTTTCGTGTGAATCAGCGATTCATCACGTGTTCGACGAAGAACCGCGGACCGCAAATGCGGCGGTCCGCGCTACAGCGTCGGCTGGGTAGATTTTGAGGAAGGAAGGGGCAGCTCGCGAACCGCCCCCCAGAAATGGGTCTAGAACGTAATTCGAGCCGACAGGGCAATCATACGGACCGAGTTGTCATGGGCTTGCAGCCCACCCGGGCGTATGAATATCGCCTTTCACGTCGTCCCCGCGAAAGCGGTGACCCATTGTCGGTACACACTGGATTCGCGCATTCGCGGGAATGACACAGAGAGCGCGATTTTCGGAGGGACGCATGACCTCTGCCCAAACGGTGGCGGGCGAGAGGCCATGCGTCGAAACCCTAAGATAGAAACTTGGGCATTAGAGTCAAGGCACGGTCACCGAAGTCTCACTGGAGCTTGCACTCTGCGTACCGTTCGAGTTTACGGTAGTGATGACGTAGTAGTATGCCTGTCCGGCTGTAACATTCGAATCGGCAAAGGTGACTCCGTTAATCGGTGAGGAGTTGAGTGGCGTCGAGCTCTCTCCTCCCGAGGTGGTTCCTCGATAAACGTCGTACCCCAGGATCCCGGGGGTCGTGCTGGCGGTCCAGGAGAGAATCACGTCGTGGGCGCCTGTGCCCGAGAGGCTGATAGACTGGGGGCTGCCGGTGGCGTTGTCCGTGATGCTCAGCGCGGCCGTGGACGAGCTGGCGCCGGAAGGGGTAAACGTTACCGCGACGGTGCACGTACCGCCCGCCGCCACGGAACTGCCGCAAGTGTTCCCAATCTCGGCAAAGTTGCCGGCATTAGTACCCGTGATGGTCAGGCTGGTGATACTCAATGCTGCACTGCCCGTGTTGCTCAGAGTGACGGTCTGAGCTGAGCTGGTGGTGTCGATGGGCTGGCTCCCAAAGGCAAGGCTAGTGGATGAAAGGGTGAGCGACGGGGACGAACCCCCGCCTGTCCCACCGCCAGTGCTCGTCCCGGTTCCCGTGAGGCCAACCGATGGGTCCCCGACAGAACTGGCCGTGACCGAGAGTGTAGCGGAGAGAGACCCGCTGGCGGCAGGAGTGAAGGTTATGCTGATCGCGCAACTGGCTCCCGCCGCAATGCTTGAACCACAATTGTTCGTTTCCGTAAAATCGCTGGGATCGGCGCCCGTGATCGAGATGCCGGTGATGGTTAAAGTGGCGTTGCCGGTATTAGTCAATGTCACGGTCTGGGCCGAACCGCTGGCGCCAACTGTCTGGCTGGCAAAGGTGAGGCTGGTTGGTGAAAGGCTGGCGCCAGGGGACGAAGGCGGAGCTCCAGAGGAGGCCGAAGCGGGGCTGAGCGCCACCATCTGCATCGTCCAGCCGTTGGTTGCGGAGCCGGTTGCTGCATAGCTGCCGGCACTGCCCGCTGTCTTGTCTTCCATGAGATTGCCGTCGAGGGTGGAGCGAGCCGCGAAACCGGAACCCGCTGTGCAGCCCCAATCGGCGACGCAGTAGCCGTAAATGATGTCACCAGCCGCTGTGGTTGTGACGCTGCCGCTCGAGACCGCGCCGGCATTACCCGAGGAGCCTGCTTGGGCATCGATGGGGCTGGTTGAATTAATACCCGAGTATTCGCTAAGGTAAAGTTCAAGATAGCTGGAGGTTCCCGAGAGGGTGACCGTCACCGTATCCGCGCCACCCTTGATATTCGTTGCGTAGTAGACCCGGCTGAGGGCCCCTCCCGGGGTGCTCAATTGGTTTCCCACCGTGGTGAAGACATTTCCTTGGGAGTCGGTGACGGAGGCGGGCGTGACATTCGGAGCGTAGTCGAAAGCGACCAGGAGCAAGTCGCCCGCGTGGGTGCTCGAGGGGAACGCGAGGGACAAGGTTGTGGGGGTCCCATGAGCTGCACTGGCCGTAGCCTGCACAAAGGCTGCGGAAACGGCAGCCGCAATCGTCACCGTCAGGGTGGCCTTGCCTGTTCCGCCAGCGTTGGTAGCGCTCAAGGTGACCGTCGAGGTTCCCGCGCTCGTCGGCGTTCCGGAGATCAATCCTGTCCCGCAGTTAACCGACAGCCCCGCGGGCAGTCCCGTGGCCCCGTAACTCGTGGGTGTGCCGGTGGCGGTAATCTGATACGAGAGGGCCTTGCCAACTGTGCCGCTTGTGGTTGTTGCACTGGAGATCACGGGAGCTGTGACGACAGATGCAGGTTTAAGCGCCACCAACTGCATCGTCCAGCCGTTGGTTGCGGAGCCGGTTGCCGCATAGCTGCCTGCACTGCCCGCTGTCTTGTCTTCCATGAGGTTGGCGTCGAGGGTGGAACGAGCGGTGAAACCGGAACCGAGCGAGCAGACTCCGTCGCCGACGCAGTAGCCGTAGATGATGTCACCGGCCGCTGTGGTCGCGACACTGCCGCTCGAGACCGCGCCGGCATTACCCGCTGCGCCTGCTTGGGCATCGATGGGATTGGTGGTATTGATGCCCGAGTATTCGCTAAGATAAAGTTCCAGGTAGCTGGACTCGGCCGAGAGGGTGACCGTCACCGTATCCGCGCCACCCTTGATGTTCTTTGCGTAGTAGACGCGGCTGAGGGCTCCACCGGGCGAGTTCAATTGGTTTCCCACCGCAGTGAAGACATCCCCTTGGGAGTCGGTGACGGAGGCGGGCGTCACAGACGAGTCGTAGTCGAAAGCGACCAGAAGCAAGTCGCCCGCCCGGGTGCTCGAGGGGAACGCGAGCGACAAGGTTGTGGGGGTCCCATGAGCCGCACTGGCGGCAGCTTGCACAAACGACGGTGTGGCCGTGGCCGCAGATAATGCGACAGTGCAGGGAGGAAGTAAAATGGCCAACGTAGTCATGAGCGCCAGAAAAATTGCGGGAATAACGCCTCGTTGCCGCAGCGGCCAAGTTTGCATGGAAGATGCTTCACCTCGCGTCGCGCGCGGATTCCGAGGGGTACGGCAAGAGTAACCGTGGCACTGATCTATGTAATTAATAGTAAACATGATGATTACACCTATGATAAATTTAAGATCGAGTAACATTGAGGATTTCCACAGCTTGGACTCTCGCGGCCATCTCTAATCGGCCGGAACTCCAACCTGGCTAAGAGAATCTCGTCAAGAGAACTAACCTCGAGGCGACTTTTGCGTGCTGGTGCTCCTTGTTCAAGAGTGATTTCTTCAGGGCGTGCCGCCTTCCATCAGATAAGGAGCGCGAGCAGAGGAGTCGTAGGCGAGCTCGAATTGAAGTAACTTGCATTTTGCCTAAATAACGAGCCGGTTGCTGCAATGAGCCGCATATCAACCGACGCCTGAAGGTACCAGTACTGCGGTGAGAGGGTCTATAGTACGAGGGTACTGTAAGAGCGGTTGTGCCGGGCGCAAGCGGCCCACGCCGCAAACGCATCCGCCGCACGGAGCACCATTATGACGAGAAGCCCAAACCTGAACCGGCGAAAATTCATTAAGGGTGGCACAGCAGGCCTCGTGGCACTAGCGGGAATAGGCGTGCCGGGCGGTTCGCTGTCGGCAAACTCCCAGACTACAAGCGGGCTGAAAACGCCCGATGCAGTTTTGGAGAGGCGGAAACGCTGCCTCGAAACCTTGCAAGAGATTCTTCCCCGAACCACCACCAGCGAGCTCACGGGCCGCATGAATGGCGGCGACAAGAGCTGGGAGGCCTGGATTGAGCGCACCGGCGAACTCCCGCCGGATTTTGAATCCATGCCGTCCAACAATTTCCTGCCCGACCCGCTGGTGCGAATGGAAGGCGCATCCGGGACGCCGATCACCACACTGGAGCAATGGGGCCGCGAGCGGCAGAGGCTTCGCTCGGAGTTCGAGCATTGGGTCTATGGCAAAATGCCTCCGCCGCCGGACAACCTCCGCGCGGTCGAGACGGGAACGCGCAGGGACGGCGGCGTGACGGTGAGGGAAGTGCGATTGGAATTCGGGCCCGACCACCGCGGGATCCTGCATGTGCACCTGTTCATCCCGGACGGGAAGGCCCCGTTTCCGGTATTCCTGACCAACCAGCCGCTGACCTCCAGTTGGATACAGCCGGCGATTCGACGGGGCTATTTAGCGTGTATCTATGACGCCACGGATCCCATCTTCGGCGCCACAGATGACTCCGACAAATTCATCGACGTTTACCCGGACTATGACTTTGCCTGCATTGCCCGATGGTCGTGGGCGGCGATGAGGGCGGTCGATTACCTCTGTACGCTGCCCGAGGTCGACCCGAACAAGATCGGAATTACCGGACACTCCCGCAACGGAAAGCAGGCGGTGCTGGCGGCAGCCTTCGACGAACGGATCGGGGCTGTGGTGGGATCGAGCGGCACCACGGGCGAGTGTCTCCCCTGGCGATATTGCACCATGGATTATTGGGGTACGGGAAGCATCGAATCCATCACCGGAGGCCCCCACAACACCCACTGGTTTCATCCCCGCTTGCGCTTCTTCGCGGGGAGGGAGGATAAGCTTCCGGTTGACCAGAATCAGCTCATGGCGCTCGTCGCCCCGCGCGGCCTGATGATGTACGCCGCCTACAGCGAGCATGAGGGCAACTGCTTCGGATACGAGCAGGCTTACCGCTCCGTGCGCAGCGTCTATGGATTTTTGGGTCGGGAGGAAAACGTCCAGCTTCGTTTGCGGCTCGGCGAGCACAACATTGTTCCCGATCGAACCGAGGAATTTGTCGACTTTTTTGATTCGGTCTTCGGGCGGCGCCGGTTCCCCAAGTCCGAGACCTGGATCAATGGATACACGTTCGAGGGCTGGCTCAACGCGTCGGGAGAGCGCATCGACCCGATCGAGCATCCGCGCCGGACACTCGCGGATTTCATTCCCGCGGATGCCTCTCGGTGGCCCCTTCGAAAGGAAGAAAATCCGGAAAGAAATCCTCTGGGCGATGGGGGAGGAACCCCCGGGTCTACCCTTTCCCGCCGCGCACAAGTTGCCTGTCCCCGTGGCGCCCTACTGGATTAATCCCCGGGATAACCCTCTGATCCTGCTTTTCCGCCGGCCGTTAAAGCTCCCCAACGCGGAATCCACCGTCGTTCCTTACGGCGATGGCCTGCGGGCCGATCTTTACTACCCGCTCGGCCCGGACGGCAAACCGAAGCCCGGCCCTCTGCCCGTGGTCGTGTGGCTCCACGCTTATGCCTATGCGACGGGTTATTCCAACTGGGTGAATGCGGCATTCGATTCCCTCACCCAGAAGGGCTTCGCCGTCCTGGCGTTTGACCAATTGGCGTTTGGCACGCGCTGTCCGGATTTCCACGACTTCTATCAGGAATATCCCCACTGGTCGCTCGCGGGTAAGATGGTGTGCGATACGCGCGGCGTTCTCGACGCCCTTGCCGCCCTGGACTATATCGACCACTCCCGGATCTTTGTGATGGGCTACGCGCTGGGCGGCAAGGTGGGCTTGCTGACCGCCGCACTCGACCAACGGGTGAAGGCCGTGGCCTCGGTGTGCGGATTCGACGCCTTGCAACATACCGCGCCGGGAGACGGCACGGAAGGAGTGCGCCACTACTCGCACCTGCACGGATTGCTTCCCCGGCTGGGCTTCTTCGCGGGAGAGGAGGCGAGGCTGCCGTTCGATTATGATCGGGTCCTGGCGCTCGTGGCGCCACGCCCGGCGCTCGTCGTGGCGCCGACGCTCGACCGATACGTTCGCGTCGAAGCGGTGCAGACTGAGGTCGAGCAAGCCCGAAAAGTTTACGGACTTCTGGGGCGGAACGAGGCGCTGCGCCTCGAGATGCCGCTCGATTTCAATCGCTTCATGCAGGGCCGGCAGGAACAGGTCATCAACTGGATCGCAGCGCAGACATAAACCAGGGACAGGCTCACCCCGCACCACTGATTGGCTGTCAAGAACCTCTAACCGTGGCGGGGGCGCCGCAAGTGTGACTTAAGGCATCATCCATAAGGATAACATGTACTCTTCCGTAATTATTGTTGGTAATCTCTGATTGCCGCTCCCCTGGTGCCCGGAGTTCGCTGTTTTGGAAAGACCAGCGAAAACGAATTCGCACGCTCCCCACTGCCTTCCTTCAGGCCGGCCGGCACTCGCCGTGTGTCAGTGTCGTGAGATAGGTTTTCGAGCGTGGAAACGGAATCTCTGTGGCTTGGCTTCAATGAAGATTTTCTCGAAGCCTGCAGTCTGCAGGCGAGCTTGAAAGGTGGATGGCTCGATAGGCACCAGCGTGTCATAAACGTGAATCAGGCGCATGTAAAGGCTTGAACGGCCGTCTACACCCGCGAACATGGCGCCGGGCATGAGCACTCGAAACACCTCGTGAAGCAACTTGTCTTGCAGCGCGGGAGATGGCACGTGGTGGAGCATGGTGCAGCAGACGGCGCCCGTGAATTCCGCATCCGGGAAAGGCATCTTGGTGGCGTCGCCCTGAATCACCGTCACGTTACTGCCCCGCATTCTGGCCGCGAGGGAGAGGGCGAGCGCCGAATCGATCTCGAGCGCGGTGAGGCGGGCGATGCGTGGACGCAGAATGTCCGTGGTGAGCCCGGGGCCGGGGCCTACCTCCAGGACTCCAGTCCCGAGATCCACGCCGTCGAGAACCCACGGCATAACATTCTCCTCCAGTTGCCTTCGCCAACTAGCCGAGCTGCATAGCCAACGATGAATGCGGTTCATGGGGAAGCCTCCTTCAAATCAGCCACCATCCAAGCAGCCCCTGTAATCAGGAAAGTCAGGCCGAATTCGGACCAGTCGAGGTGCGCCTCCGGCCGAGCGATCAGGCGCGGAATCCAAACCACCACGCCAAAGAGCGCCAGCATCAGGGTCATCAAACGGAGCGCAAGCCGTGCCCGGCGATTGAGGAGAATGGCAAGCGCCGCGAGTGCAAATGCGATCGTCGTGAGTACCGCCCAAAACATCGGGTTGGGCGGAATCCACTTTGGAACCAGGTCAGCCGTCAAACGAAGGTAGAATATCTGGCTCAGGGTAAATGAAATCGCACAGACTCCGAGTCCAAGGCGTGCCAGCCGGCCGATCACTACCGCCCTTGCTGCACTCGCCTCAGTCGCCGCGTACAGCGCAAGCGCGCCGCAGAGTAAGGAAAACTGTTCGAAGAAGCTCCCATACTGCGCATAGATTGCCGGTGCGGCGATGATGCCAGGGACGCAGGCCAGCGAGAAAAGCAAATAGACTACACCGAGAACGACCGAAGCCAAGCGCGCCGTCCGCGGGTGCTGCATCCCAATCCCACCGGCAATCTGGGCGGTCATGGGATC